>CAYJND010000033.1:0-16972 GCA_964371565.1 uncultured Desulfovibrionaceae bacterium | reverse complement strand
AAACCATCAAAGAAGTGACAGAAAGGCACAGAAGAATCAATGGCAGATAAGTGCGACACCAAGGCTAAGTCCATACATTCTTGCACAGAAGCAGAAGCAAGCATGGCAAAACCTGTTTGACGACAAGCCATTACGTCTTGGTGATCACCGAAAATAGAAAGAGCATGACTAGCTAAAGCGCGAGCCGATACGTGAAAAACGCCGGGAAGAAGTTCGCCAGCGATTTTGTACATATTGGGCACCATGAGCAAAAGACCTTGCGACGCCGTAAAGGTAGAGGTCAATGCACCGGCAGCCAAAGAGCCGTGCACAGCGCCAGCAGCGCCAGCTTCAGATTGCATTTCACGCACCACGAGTTTTTGCCCCATAAGGTTTTTACGCCCGGCAGCGGCCCAATCGTCAGCTAATTCGCCCATTACCGAAGAAGGGGTAATGGGGTAAATGGCTGCTGTATCAGAAAGGGCATAAGCAATATGCGTGGTTGCGGTATTGCCATCCATTGTTTTCATCTTTGCCATAACACACTCCTTAAAATGTTGCATCGTAAAACGTATATGATGTATATGGAAAGGCTCCATATAACCTAAGTTTTCATAACAAATTTTTTATATTTTTACACGTAAAAAAAACCTATTGTTCAAGCGCACAATTTGAGCAAAAAAAACCTTATCCGCCATGAACAAAATACCATTAACACAAAACTGTTTGATTGAACAGTTTATTTTGTAACATTTTTCTTAACTATTTTTTTCTTTTGCTTAAAAACACTCTATCCACGCATGAACTAAGCATTTTTTCTTAAAAGTCAACACGCAGATACGGCACAATTATTCACTTCCACCTACTTTATAAAGCATCTTACCTAGCAAAATATCGTATACATTGCAGCTCTAATCGCTATCTACAAATTAATAAAACCTGCGCATTTTGTAGAAAAAAATTTTCTTTAGGCTTTATTTACTTGCTATTTATAAAAATATGTTTACCTTTGTTTGGCTCAATTATTGAGATTTTAAACTTTGGAGAAAACCATGCCCATTAAAACAGATGACACCGTACAAGTACACTATACAGGCACCTTAACCGATGGCACTGTATTTGACTCTTCCCTTGAGCGCGACCCCTTAGAATTTACCGTTGGCAAGCAAATGCTTATTGCCGGCTTTGAAAATGCCCTTATAGGCAAAGAAGTGGGCGACAAAGTAAATGTAACCATTGCTCCAGAAGAAGCTTATGGCGAAGTAGATTCTGAGCTTATTTTTGAAGTACCCCTCGAGGAAGTGCCTGAGCACATCACCCCTGAGCCAGGCCTGCAATTACAGCTTTCTAACGAAGATGGCATTATGAATGTAACCATCGACGATGTAACCGAAACAAGCATCATGCTTAATGCCAATCACCCCTTGGCCGGTCAAACCCTTATTTTTGATATCGAAGTTATTTCTGTAAAATAAGCTCTCTTTACATATTCATTTTTAAGGCAAGGATTTTCCTTGCCTTATTTTTTACCTATGCGCATCAAGCCATATAGGGTTCAGCACTCCCTACTGCCCAGCCCTCATAAACTCAAAATAATTATCTTTCATAACGAGATGTTAACTATATAAAGTAGTTTTTTTTGAAAAAAAATCTTTTTTTGAGATTGACTTTGGTTTTCATTATCGGCATAGTTCTCTAAAGCGCGCTTGTATATTTCAATCTTAAAAGGATAGCCCATGAAAACACTTATTGTATACGGCTCCACCACAGGCAATACAGAATTTGTAGCTACCACTTGCGAAAAACTTTTAGCCGACGCAGGGCATACTGTCAGCGTACAAGATGCTGGCAAAGTTTCCGCAGACGGTCTTTGCGCAGATTATGACCTTATTTTATTTGGTTGCTCCACTTGGGGTGATGAAGAAATAGAACTTCAAGACGATTTTATTGATCTTTTTGATAACTTCGACGCCATAGCTGCAGGCGGCAAAAAAACAGCTGTCTTTGGCACAGGAGATTCATCATACACGTATTTTTGTGGCGCTGTAGATGCCATTGAGGAAAAACTCAATGCCCTTGGTGCTGAAGTACTTGATACCTTAAAAATTGACGGCGACCCCCAAACAGAAAAGGGCGCCATAGAAGAGTTTGTAAGCACTGTTCTTAAAAACTGCGCATAAAATCCCACAAATACTGCCTTTGGGCAGAACTTCCTCTCATAGCGAGGCATATCTATACAACCTTCCCAATATAGATATGCCTCGTTCTTTTTTATCCAATATCACTCCGCATCTCATTATGTAAAGAAAGCCGACAAAAAAGTCGGACCCCCTTACACTAAACAAACAGCCACAAGCATAACCAACCTAAAAAGTAGTATTATTTACAGGGTACAATTATTGCACAGCCATCAAACTTGCTAGGAAATCTGTTTTAATAGGAGTGTTATTATGAAAAAAATTTACATTACGCTTTGCACCATGGCTTTGCTAGCCTTTGCAAGTATTAGCCACAGCGCAAGCCTTGGATATGACTTTAGTGTAGAAACAAGTCTCAATACTTATTTTGAGATTTTTGAAAACAAACAAACGCTGTATGAAAGCTCCGGCTATTTAGATGCAAGCTCTGACTATACTGGCTCTATATCTGTTTCTAACAACATGGTTGACCTTTCTGTGTACTTATTACCTGCTTACACAGGCACCTATGAAGTAAGCTTTACCGTGGATAACCCCGTTGCTGGCGGCGCCCCCATTAGCTTAGGTATTTCTTTTCATATGGATGTGGAAAATAACAGGTTTTACTTCACCCCTGAGCCTGTCACATATGTAGCGGATCAAGGTTTTTATCTAAATGCAGATATGAGCGACTGGTATTGGAGCGAAAATGCAGGAGCGTATTCATATTGGCTACCCATCGCATTTTTTGACTCGTATAAGACTATTACCTTTAATTTTGGCTATATAGATAAAGAAAATGATATTATACCAAATCCTGAGCCTGCGACACTTTTACTTTCTGGCCTTGGCCTTGCAGGTCTTGGCTATATGAAGCGCAGACGTAATAAAGCCTAATCAGCTTTTGTAGCAAATTGTTAGACCACAAAAAAGCCCCTATGTCTCACAGCGTCGGGGCTTTTATTGTGGCTAGCATCATATTTATAAATATTATTACAGCTCTCACTAATTCGAGCACAAGGCTCCATAAGGACAATATTTACACCCCTTACCAGGATTTGGCGCAAAACTTTGGGCAGTATACATATGATCTAAAAGAAAGCTTATAAGCTGTGGCACACGCTCTTCAATAATATGTGCACGAGTTTCATTATCTTTTACCTCTCCAAGTAAATACACTTCCTCGCCAGTATCCCCCATATCCACATAGCCTGCATCTAATACCGGTGCAGCATAGCTTTTGCCACACATATAGATATAGCAAGGCAATTGCACAGAATGAAAAGCCTTTGCCACTTGCTCTAAAACTTCTGTAGAGTTTTTTGCTTGCGGCGTCCATAAAGCTATGGCTGTCCACAGCTCCATATCTTCCCAGACCTTAGTATTATTTTCTGGTACGCGCCCAGTTTTATAGTCCAGCACCATAAGCCCTTGTTGCGCGCCATCTTCATACTGTTTATGGCGCAAGTCCACTCTATCCATAATGCCTTTAAGGTAAAAACTTTGTCCAAAGCGTCCAGAGATTTCTGCTACCATGTCTTGCTCTAACGCCATGATTTCTGTATCTTGCGCCTGCTCATTTTGAGCTTGAGCATAGCGCGCAAAGCGCACCGGCGCCGCCATGCGTAAAAGCATACGGCTTTGCTGCGGCAAGGCCTGCACTTCATCATTAGTATCATAGCACTCAGTAAAAATTTCTTGCAAAAGATCTTTACCCACAGCGCCATGAAGAAGCTTTTTCCCTAGCCACGGCGTATACGCTTTTTGTAAAACCTCGTGCAAAAGCTTGCCCACTGCGGCGGGATCATCGCCCTCATTTACAATATCTAAAGGGGATAATTTATATATATTTTCCCACACAAAACGCTGCGGGCAACGCATATAACTATCAAGCTTTGTGGGTGATATACCCTTTTGCAAAAGCTCCACAATTTTTTGGCGCAAAAGATCATGCAAAACCACAGGCCTTGCTTCTTTGTTCATGGGTGAAACAACACAAGGGGCTGCCTCAAGGGGTGCCATACCATTTTCTAATATGTAGCCGCGTTCTTGTTCCTCTTTCCATAAATAGGCATCTACAAAGCGACTACGACTCTTTTTAGCATCAAAAAGCTCTGACCGCTGCATGCCTTCTTGCCAACAAAAATGAACTTCTTTGGCAGAGGCTACCAAACGATGCAGCGTATGCGCCACCACACGCTCACGCTCTTGCAAGGCGGGTAAGCCAATAACATCTCGTAAAGCGTCAGGTAAAAGTGGGTCTGCCATGGTAAAGCCTGGCAAAATATCATCAGTGGCATCTAAAATAATAAGCCTATCAAAATGCAAGAGACGTGTTTCTAGCATACCAAGCACCTGCAAGCCTTCCATGGGCGCCGCCTCAAAGGGTACGCGCTCTGCCCCAATAAGCTGACGACATAAGGCAAAAAGAGCTTTATGTGGCAAAGCTTCCTTAGCCATACGCGCCATTTTAAGGGTCGGTATCACGTGTTGCATAAGCCTATACAAGCTTTCAGCATCTAAGGGGTGACTTTTCCAAATGCCCATACCATGGCTTAAAAGCACATGACAAAGCTCACTCATGGCTTGCCCCAAGCTCCATGTAGAGTGCACCGTGGCAAAATTATCTAAAAGGCAGGGCAAGACCTTGGCAAATAGCTCCACGCTATGCGGCGCTACTTCCACTTGCAATGCAGCCATGTTTAGCAATTCTTGCGCCGACACAAAGGCATTGCCTGTGCGCAAAGCTTTTTCCACATGCCCTAATAAAGAATGCAAACTCTGCGCTCTACCCCCTTGCGGTGGGGATGCGCTCAGCATTTGTACGAAAGGATGCCGTAAAGCGTGCATAAGCCCCCGCCAATGATAGCGACGACTTGTTTCATGCTCATCCCCGCCTCTAGCCCCTTCTTGCAAGCGCAGCAGCGACTCTAAAAGCGAGAATAAAGAAGAATTATCTAAGGGATAGCCCATGGAAATATTAAAGGGAATTTCAGGTAAATGATGCAAAGTAGGCATAAGCAATGCCGAAGAAGAAAGCACCACTGCCGTTGAAAGAGGTGACTTTTCGCTTTGCTGCGGCGCAAGACTTTGTGCATATTCCGTAGCCACAGAACGTAGAACATCTTGCATATGCAAAAGCTGAGAATGCACATCATAGCCAGCAAAAAAATGCATTTTCGGCCTATGCGTCTGCGAAAGAGGGCCTTGCTGAGAAAGCGCATCGTTTTGTCCAGAGGCACCCATGTGCTCTGCTCGCAAGCAGGTGGTCTTCCAGCGACGCATCCACGTAACATGATCTTCACAGGCATAATGCACCGCCTGCCCATCCCTTGCTAGTGCAGGGTCAGAATGCAAGCAAATATGCGCCCCTTGTTGCCATAAAGCTTTTAGCAATACATGTTCGCATTCTGTAATGGTAGAAAAACCCGCCACAAAAACATGGCTATTTTTTGCTGCATTGGGCTGCAATAGTGGCGGTAACAAGTCAGGATTTTGCTGTATTGCCATGGCAGCTGCATAAGCATCGAGCCCCTTGGTGCTCCAGCCCTCAGCCTGCATTTGTGCCATATATTCTTTATGAATACGCCCCAAGGCTCCTAGTAATGCTGAAGCCATGGGCGCCACTTCACCCTCGGTATATAAAATATCCCGCACCGGCAAAAGCTGATTCATATATTCTTCAAAAAGAGCCATGAGCCGTAAGCCCCAAGGTAAAAATGCGGCTAAGTCTTTTTGCGCAAATTGCTCTACTATGGGGTCATGACCGCCTAATTGTGCTTGCTCGGTACTGATTTTTTGCACTGCTTCATACAAAATATGCACACAATCTAAAAGCGCTGCCTTACGCCCCATGCTAAGGCTTTGCTGCACATCTTTTTGCGTAGCCACATGGGCGCGAAAAAGCCCTGTCATTTCGCCAATGGTGAGCATGCGCGGCAGTAATGCAGGTTTAGGTAAAAGAGTATTTTTTCGCAATAATTCTGTAAGATAACGACGTGGTCTATTATGAGGTACCACCAAAACTGAAGAGCCCAAATCATAACCACTGATGTGACACATAAACTCTTGCAAGGGCTCTAAAAAGGGCTTTTCCCAAGAAAAAAGTACAAAGGGTGCGCTCATAATTATGCTCCTTCCTGCATTGCATCCCAGCAAGGTTCATGCAGCAAATCTGAAACATTGTGCTCAGAGACCATGCGGCATTGTTGCAAATCTAAATAAATCAATACGCCTTGACTTGAGGGCAAAGAAGCATCTCGAGCAGGCATGGCATTAAGCATGCGCAAATAATTTTTTAACTGCGTCACATGGCTTGTATGGGCTTGCCCCGTTTTAAACTCCACCACACGCCAGCCCCTTTGCTCTTGCGGCGCAAGCACAAGATCTGCCCTATATAAAGCGCCATTTTCATCAAGCATGCCCTGTTCTGGCACGGCATATTGCGCCCAGTCTTGCACGCCAGGCAAAGACGCATACCACACTAAGGCTTCGGTAATTTCTTCTTGCAATGCAGTCGACTGCGTAAGAGGCAAAGCAAAAGATTGTATACCCCAAAGGGCAGCAGCTTTGGCGGCGGCATAAATATCATCCTTTGCCCCCATGCTTTGCCACACTTCAAGGCAGTGATGCATAAGTAAGCCGCGCCGCGTAGGCGAAAGAGCATGGCTAGGCACTTCATTTTCAGGCTGGCAAATGAAGCATTCTTGCAAAGGATCACGATAAATCTTTAAACGCGGCAGCCACTGCATAATGGGCTGTGGATCTGTAGAAAAATCTAAAGGACAATAGGGCTCGACCTCTTTTGCTTCTGTTGAGTTTACTTTTAAAACTGAATCTTTTTCAATCATATAGCCAGCTTCAAAAGGTAGTTCCATGCCTATAGTATCAAAAAGAGCCGTAAGCCCCTTGGCTAAATTCGCACCGCTCATATATTTGCTCTTGGTGTGAAAAGCATACAACTCTTCTTGAGCGCGTGTGCACGCCACATAAAAAACATTTAAACTTTCCAGCGCATCTTGCGCCTGCGCTGTATAGTGCGCTGTGCCCAGCACTTTTTCTGCCACGACAGACGTACTTTCTTCAATGCTTTCAGACCATTTACTACGCTTAGCAAGCACGGTAAAACTCCCTGCTTTTTGCACCATAAGCGGTGAAGAGGGTTTTGCGTTAAAACTAAGCCAAGGAATAATCACCACAGGAAATTGCAAGCCTTTAGATTTATGAATAGTCATAATGCGCACAGCGTCTATTTTAGGCGGCGTGGGGGTTTTTTCTTCTCCGCCGCTTTGCTCCCAATACTCTAAGAACGTTCCCAAGGTGCCTGCGCCGCGTCTTTCTGCGCTGTGCAGCACCTCTAAAAAGCGGCGAATAAAAGCCTCTGCATGCCCAAAGCGTTGCGGCACATGCCATAGAGCAAACCATTCTTGCATGCAATCATAGGGGGTGCGCATTTGCGCCGCGCCATAAAAAGGTGCAAAACTATGCTCCCAAAATTCCGGCCATTTTTTTTGAAAAGCATAAGATAAAGACACAGGACGTGGATTGTGCCTTGCCTGCAAAAGCCAGCTATGTAGCTCTTCAAAACTAGGGCGAATATTAACTACATCTTCTTGCCCGCCAGAAACCCGTAAAGCAGGACGCACTATATGCCCTGTGAGTACTGTCCAAAAGCTTAAATCATCTTGCGGCGTATGCAAAAAAGAAAGTAAGGCCAAAGCCTCCCTAATAAGAGGATGATTTTGTAAAAGGAGGCTATTTTCTGTCACCGCGGGAATTTCCCATTCAAGAAGCCACGCCGCCACTTTAGATGCCGCCTCATTATTACGGGTTAAAATGGTAATATCTCCCCAAGGGCGACGCTGCCCAAGATCTTGCAGCTTTTGCTGTAAATGCCAGCGAACCTCTTCAGCAAGTTCTTCTACCTTTTCAGCCTCCACAGGTTCTATACATACATAGCCGCCAGCGGCATGGGGCTTTACCTTTTGTTCTGCCCCCTCAAAGGCTCTGCACAGCTTTTGCGCAGCTTTGTGCAGCACAGCTTCAGGAAAATTCTTACTCATCATGGCTTCTAGCACAGCAGTGGCTGTGTTTATATCTGCAAGAGGGCTAAAAAGGGCATTATTGGTTTGCACCACCACCTCACGACTTCGCCAATTGGTGGGCAGATTTTTTTTCTTTGTAGAGGCCAGCGCCGCTAAGCTAGCATCATGCTCTACGGCGTCAAATAAATCAGCATCGCCTCCGCGCCAACCATAGATGGCCTGCTTTACATCGCCTACCCAGGTTAAAGAGCCCCCTTGTGCCAAAGCTTCGTGAATGAGTAAACGTAATGCCTGCCATTGCTCCGCGCTGGTGTCTTGAAATTCATCCACCAGCACATGCTGCATACCACTACCAAGACGGCATAAAGCTGCAGAAATGCCATGCTCACCCTCTAAAATTTCTTGCGCCAAGGTGGGGATTTTTGCCGCAGGCACTTTGCTTTCTTGTCGCTGAAAATCGAGCATTTTTTGCGCCAGTACTTGCCCCACTTCCACAAAAGGATACAATTGCAAAGCGCTACGCAGCACATCTCCCTCGCTCACTAAAGCGTTGGCATGCTCTTTAAGCGAGGCAAAAATACCTAAAGCCTTATCTGAAGCCTTGCCTTTGCTTGCCTTATTTAAGCAATCTTCAAGAGAATCTTTATTGTAATACGCAGAAGCATAGCACTTTCTTATACCCGCAGCGCTACCCATAAAGCACTCTTTGGCAAGCTTATGCACAGCTAGCTCTTCTTCTTGAATGCAAGCACATAATGCCTTAGCTTGCACAAGGCAGGTATTTTCTAAGTAGCGTAGGCGCGCCTCTACCTCTTGCCCTGAGCTTAAATTTTGCAGTGCCGCCTTGTCTTGGTTTAATAAAAATTCCACCACGGGTAATAATGTAGATAACAGGCGCTCCCCTATGCTAAAACCCAGCGTATCTTTATGATACACAAGCGAATGACACATGGCACTAATATGCCCAAGGCTCACAGCATCGCCTTTTTCTGCCTCTGCTAAAAGCTCTTCAAACATGGGCTCCATAAGCTCTTGAATATGAAAGCTACTTTCAAAGTCAGGCGGCAAACCCAAATCTAAAGCCGCCGTGCGCACCACAAGATGCAAAAGGCTATCAATGGTGCGAATATTGAGCGCGCCGTATTGGCGCAAGATTATATCTATCCAAGCTTTAGCCTGCGGGGCAGATAAAAGCGGCGCTGACGTGGCGGGCAAAGATGCACTAGTAAGAGCGCATTTTTTAAGACTTTCTAGCACACGACTTTTCATTTCTGCAGCAGCCATATTGGTAAAGGTAATGGCCATAATATCCCCCCAGGTGCCACTTTGAGGGGCAGAGCTTATGGTGCAGGCAGGCACATAGGGCTCTGGCGAGCTTTGAGCTAAAAAGGCCAAAAAGCGCTGGGTAATATCATGCGTTTTGCCAGACCCTGCCGAGGCTTTAACTTGCTCCATATGTGACATAAGGCTCTCCTCTTGAATCATATAAGGCGATAATCTCAATTAATTACACAAAATATAAAAATTGCCCGTATAAAATTTTCTATACGGGCAGTGGTACACACTTTATAAAAGAAATTTACTTAGCGCTTGGGGGCAACATTCCCGTCAAAAAACCTTGCCCTGTTGACTCTAGCACCGCACGCCATAAATCTGAGCGTACATTTAGCTTACGTCTGCTCTTGGTCACAATATCTAGCGGCAAATGCACAAAGTGATCTTGAATTTTTGCCACTACCATATGTGTTCGCCCTGCCATGGCCGCATGCACGGCATGTTGCCCTAAAAATCCGCAATACACTCTATCGTTGGCATTGGCGGGGGTTGCGCGAATCATATAGCTTGGGTCAATAAGTTTGAGCACATAGGGAAAATCTTTTGCTTTAAAGTAATTACGAATTTCATCTTGCAATAAAGTAAAAATATCCCCCAAAACCACATTGCCCGAAGGGTCTGTTTTACTGGTTTTTTGCAATAAATGCTGCCCTGCCCCCTCAGCTACCACAATGACCGCATGTCTACGCTGACGCAGGCGCTCTTCAATGGCAGGCAAAAGCCCCCCCTCGCCATGCAAGGTGAAGGGCGCTTCTGGAATAAGCACAAAGTTTACATCTTTTAACGCCAAGGTGGCTTGCGCAGCAATAAAGCCCGACTCGCGCCCCATAAGCTTCACAAGACCAATGCCATGATGCGAACAAATAGCCTCAGTATGCGCCGCTTCAATGGCGGCAGTGGCTTGGTCAACGGCTGTGTCAAAACCAAAGGATTGGGGCACAAAATTAATATCATTATCAATGGTTTTAGGTATGCCAATTACAGAAATTCGCAAGCCTCTGGCGCGCACTTCATTACTTATGGCAGAGGCCGCTTTCATGCTACCATCACCGCCAATAACAAAAAGCACGCTAATATTCATGCGCTCTAGCGTATCCACAATAAGCTCTGCCGATTGCGGCCCGCGCGAGGTACCAAGCAAGGTGCCCCCAAATTTATGCAAATCTGAAACAGAGCTTGGTTTAAGCTCTGCCACAGCATGCCCTATAGAAGGGATAAAACCCTCTAAACCATAACGAAAACCCAAAATACTTGGCACGTTATACGCATGGTGAGCTTGCATAACTAAGGCTCGAATAACATCGTTAATACCGGGGCAGAGACCACCGCACGTTACAATGGCACACTTGGTGCGTGAGGGGTCAAAATACAAATTCTGACGCGGCCCCGCTGCTTCAAACTCCATAAGTACAGGCTCTGTAAGGTCACTGGAAAGTTCCCCATCCACATGAATATTCACCACTTCACCATCTGCCCACATGCCATAGGGCAGCTTAGAGGTAATCTTTGTAGAACCAAGACGACGAATTTCTGTCACAAGGGTATTTTCAATGACCATGATTTTTAGGCTCCTGTAGGTAGATGTAATTCTTCGGCCCTAGCTGCCATGGCAGCAATGGAAAGCTTTAAAAATGCGTCTAAATCTAAACCAATTTTCTCACATTCACGAATATTTTCACGGCTTACCGAAGCGGCAAAAGCCTTATCTTTCATTTTTTTCTTGAGGCTTTTGGCCTCCATACCGCTAATGCCTGTAGGGCGCACCAAAGCTGCCGTTACAATAAGACCGGTTACACTTTCGCCGCAACGCAAAGCATAATCTAAAGGTGTGACAGGGCTGTGACCAGTCATCTCACCATTATGTGCTCTGATGGCGGCAAGGCTTTCTTCGGGTAATTTTCCTTGTAAAAGCTCACAGGCTACCAGACCATGTTTTTCTGGCGTAGCCGAGGTTTGCCCATAATCCACATCGTGTAAAAGTCCAGTAAGCCCCCACATGGGCACATCGTGCCCAAGGTGCTCAGCCAGCGCTTCTAAAATTGCCTCAGATGCAAGGGCGTGCTGTAATAAAAAGGCTTCACTGGTATGAGATTGCAAAAGCTCTAAAGCCTCAGAACGGTTCATATTTAATGACATATTTTCCTCTTTTCATAAATCAAATCTTACGCTAAGCGCTTATTCAAGGCTGCAAGTCCAGCCCTTAGCCTCAAAATCAACCATAGGTACTGCACCTTGACGACGCAATACAAGTTTTTTTTTGCCGCATACCTCAACTATGGTGGAGGGAAGACCTCCCGCAGGCTCTGGCTCTTGCCACAAAACGTGGGAAACCTTTGCCAATAAGCGCTGAGAAAGCTGCTGCGGGGTGCGCGGCGGTGCCTCTCCGCTTATATTAGCCGAAGAACAGACTAAGGGCGCCTCTAAGGCAGCAGCTAAAGCTCGCGCCACAGGGTGCGGCGAAATACGCACAGCCACCTTACCTGTGCCCGCTGTAATGGCTGGCGGCACAAGCGCCTTTGCCTTACACAATAACGTCACAGAACCAGGCCAAAAAGCCTCTGCTAGGGCGTATTCTTCTTCACGCAAAAAAGCTATGTTCTCTATTTGTGCCACCTCGGCTGCCAATAAGGGCAAAGGCTTGGCATGAGGGCGCTGCTTAGAAGAAAACACCTTAGCCAGCGCCGCCTCACAAAACATAGTACAGCCCACAGCCAAAAAAGTTTCTGTGGGATAGATAAGAATTTCCCCCCCTTGCAAAAGCTGGACGGCCTCAGGCAAAGTGCGTATGCTTGGCAAAACTTGAGTACTTTTAGAACAAGGAGCTGTGTTCATGGCAAAAAAACCTTTACGCATAGTGGCTGTGGGCGCGCTTAAAACGGCGCATTGGAAACAAGCCGCCGCTCACTACACCCAGCGTATACAGCATTGGCGCACACTACAAGAAATAATTGTTAAAGATGGCGATGCCGCTTTGCCGGTGCCAGAGCGCAATGCCTTTGAAGGGCAACGCCTGCTCGCGAGTCTAAACCCACAAGATATAGTTATATGCCTTGATGAAAAAGGAAAAAACTATACCTCACAAGAGTTTGCACGCTTTTTGACCCAGCTTTCCGAAAATGCCACCCGCACCCCCTGCTTTATCATTGGCGGTGCCTTTGGCCTTGATGACAAGGTACGCAAAGCCGCACAGCATAAATTAGCACTGGGGCCTATGACTTTTCCTCATGAGCTAGCTCGCGTTGTACTGCTTGAGCAAATTTACCGCGCCGAAGCCATCATACGCGGCGTGCCCTATCATCATTAATTTTTTGGCTCACGTTGCACAGACCAAAAATAGCGCTTATCGCCGTGCACTTTATAGCTATATTCTTTTTCTACCCGCCAGCCCAGCTCTTGCAGGGCCTGTTGAGGCGCTGGCTCTAAGGTTAAAAAGATCACGCGACCCTCAGGGGCTAAAGCCGGTTCTACCAGCTCAAGCATTTGCGCCCACGGCATAAAGGCACGGCTCACAATCATTTGAGCAGGCTTTTGAGCCTTGGCAAAAAATTCTTCCACGCGGCCTCTAAAAACCTGCGTGCCCGGTAAGGGAATTTGTGCCAACACATTACCCAAAAACAAAGCCCTTTTTTCACGCACTTCAATGAGGTGATACTGCCCCTCTTGCCATGCCATACGCAAAGGTATACCGGGCAATCCTGCGCCGGCGCCTAAGTCTAACGTTTGAAAATCGTCTGTCATTTCTAAGGGCAAAGAGCGTAAAAATTTCGCCAGATGAAAAGAATCTACTATAAGATTCGTCATGCACTCATGCCAATGGCGCGCGCCCACAAGGTTCATTACCTTGTTCCAACGCATCAGCAAGGACAGGTACACAGCCAAAGGCTCTAGCTCTTGTTGTTTTAATTTTATGGGCCAAGAAGTGCTAACCTCTGCCAATTGCTGCCATGTAAGGGGTACTTGTTTTCTCATGCGGTAACCATACCCATAAGCCCCCAAAAAGCCAAGTGTTATTTACTTAATACCTCATGCAAAGCTGTGGGCATAATGGCAAGTGTATAGGCCTTTGCCCCGTACACAGCTTGAAACAAAGCCCTGCGCGCCGCATCATGCCCCGTATATAAAGAAAAAAGCATATTATAAGAGCCCTTATGCCCTGCTTCATCTGCGTCAGTACAACGTGCATCCACCGCCACAGAACTGCGGCACGCATAAGGGCGCACAGCATAGGCAATACAACGTCCTTGTGCATCCAGCAAGGGGCAAGGAATATAATAATCCCCGCGGCTATGGCTTTTATCATCTACGCCTGCCCCGTAAAAAGCCTTACCCCAGCGCAAGTAGCTTTCACTTAGATCTTGCGCCGTGACTTGCCACTTATTATAGGCTTGTAAAAAGCCTTGTTTTACACCGCCATGCTCTTTCATATAGGCATCTAGCAAAGCAATTTCATTGGGTAAGCACAAAAGCATTTGATGACAACACCCCGTACAACCTGCAGAACATACCAGCGGTTTACCCTCAGCAGCCACAGCCTCAGCCATACCTATTCCCTCAACTTCAAGCACGTCATTGGCTACCTGTAGCATGAGTAGAGTTTGATACAAAAACTCTTCCGCAAGGGGGCTAAACAATGCCTGCACGGAGTGTAAAGTTTGCTCTAAATCTTTTTCCCCTTGGCGGCGCTTATGCGTATCGGCTTCTAAAAAATGTAGCATCTGCGCTTGCATAAAATACCCATGCACAGCTTGCGTAAGAGCTTGCTGTTGAGCATTTTGCGGCAAAATTTGTGTTTTTTCCTCATTCCAAAGCAGTGGTACATGCATAATAATCCCCTTGGGAGGCTAGCGGTAGTGTTCTTAAATGCAATCTATCATGTGCAGGCTTTTACGTCATCTTATTCCTGAAGCCTAGCCCCACTCGCGCACACAAACACTCAAAAAAAAGTGAATACTCACTCAGCAACTTGACGCTAGTATAAAAGCAAGGCACAATGCCCGCATATAGAGTCTTTTATGTAAGGGAAAAAACCATGCGCAAAAAGAAACTTCAAAAAAAACAAGCGGTAGATGCAGCCTGTATTTTATTTTCTCTCAACACAGAGCCCCATCAAGTTCTTAATCTGTTAGAACATCTTGAAAAAGATGGATTCGCCCCGCAAAGCATTGACCGCGATCTTTTTTGCCTTGAATGGTATGGATTTGTGCACGCTGCCATTGTGGCTGGGCTCATGGTACATGCACCCAATAGCGTGCTTGTGGAGTATTTACGCAATACCACATCTTTAGTAAAAACGCGCCCCATAAGCGAAGAAGCCGCGCAAGATTTTGTGGACAAACACTTTTCGCCCTATATGGAATTGGTGGGTAAAGCAGAACAGCAAGGTTGCCCGCAGCATTTTTTTGCCGCCACCTGTGGCATGACACAAGTTGAAGATGTACCGCCACGCGCTCTAGCCTTTATTGCCGGCACCATGGCTATGGTCATGGGCGCTGTCACTGACAAGCTAGAACAATATGAAATTTTAGCTGACTAACAGCTACAAGAAGCAACAGCTTACGCAAAAATTCGCTAGGCTAGCTTATAAAATCTCTTTTATTTCGTGCGGCGTGGGCGGCGGGGAAGCCATAAGCATATTTTCTGGCAATGTACTAGATATTTGCCCAAAAATATTGGATAAAATACTGTTTGACACCAGCATACCACTGCGCGTTAAACGTAAATAACCATCACGTATACGAATAAGGCCATTTTCATGCAAGGCCTGAATAAGCACCTTATGATCTTTCATAAAATTACGCCCCGTGAGGGCTCTATAAGCTTTAAAGCGCAGACCTCTTGCCGTGCGCAAGCGCAACATCACAAGCTCTAGCACACGTTCACGCGGGGTAAGTAAGGCCGCCTCATCGTCTAAAGTGCCCAGTTGCACCTTTTGCGCCCAAAGGCCTTGATCATAGGGATTTGTCCAGCGTTTACCCCTTACAGTAGAGGTAGCCGAAGGCCCAAGTCCCAGATAGTCATGCCCCTCCCAATAGCCTAGATTGTGGCGACATTGAAAGCCCATACGCGCAAAATTAGAAATTTCGTAATGAATATAGCCTTGCTCTTCTAAAAGTGCTGCACCTTCCATAAACATGACCGATTGATCACGCTCTGGGGGCAACACTATACGCCCCTCTTGGTAATCACGTTCAAGCCTCGTGCCCTCTTCTAAAGTCAGACCATAGGCAGAAATATGCGTGGGCTTCATGCGGGTCACTTCGCGCAAGGTGTTCAGCCAGTGGCGCACGCCTTGCCCTGGCAAACCCCACATTAAGTCTACATTAATATTAGCTATGCCTGCATCTCTGGCTTGCATAACCGAATACATGCTATCACGCAATTTATGCGCTCGCCCAAGCATATGCAAATATTCTTCATCAAGACTTTGCAAACCAATTGAAAGACGATTGATGCCAGCTTTGGCAAAATCGTTGATGCGTTCCTTGGTGCGTAAAGATTCTGGATTTGCCTCAAGACTAATTTCTACATTTTCTGTAAGAGTAAAAAACTTTCCTACACGCTCTAAAATCAAATCCACCACGCGCACAGGCAAAAGCGAGGGCGTGCCCCCACCAAAAAATATGGAAGAAATTTGCGTCCCTGCATATCTTTCGCCCCAAAACCCTAGCTCTGCCACTAAAGTATCTACATATTCTTTAAAAGGGTCGTGGTGCAAAACATTGACTCCGCGCCCTAAAGCAACAGAGTGAAAAGCGCAGTAATGACATTTGGTGCGACAAAAAGGTACATGAATATAAAGTAGCATGGGCGCAGTGTAGTGCTTTTAGCCTTGAACGGCAAGGGGATAGGCTGTAGAAAAACAAAACATATTTTTTTACTACGATTTAATCTAGACAAAAAAAATTACGGATTTATATATTGTGTAGAAAATAACCCAAGGAGAATATATTGAAAAAAATTACTTTCTTGGCCGTTGCACTGTTCCTTTTAGGCTCCTTTACTCTTACATACACACATGCATTTACCTCTCATCTCGATTCTCTTAACGCTCCGGCTTCCATAAAAGGCCTTGGCACCAGTCGCTGAGATGGCGTAGGCGGTACCGGCGGTACTGCAGACACAAAAAAAGGTAAATAATAAAACCTTAACAGGCGCTTATCAAATAAGCGCACCTCGCTAAGGGGGTGGCCTAGCCGCCCCCTACACTTTTCTCTAAACCCGTCTTTTTACTCTCTACATGTACTTTTTAACACTTGGCAAAAAATACAAGTGAGCGTATGCTATGGCACTTTTTTTGAAACAGCACACCTATATGCATATGCCAAAGGTGTCTATGTTAAGATGTATATAGTAAGGAGCATCACATGGATATACGTTTTCAGGCAGGAGGCCCCAAACTTTGGAAAGCTTCCGTCATGCTTGTTTTTGCCTATAAAG
>CAYJND010000032.1:11584-17139 GCA_964371565.1 uncultured Desulfovibrionaceae bacterium | reverse complement strand
GCAGGAAAAGGGCATAGTGCCACGTATTTTAGAGCATATGGGTGTGCAGGTGCGTGCTTTAGAGGTGGCATTGCAAAACCTTTTGAGCAAGCGCGGCGCAGTGAGTGGTGCTGGTGCTGGCATGGATGTAGATAAAATAGTTATTACGCAGCGCCTTGCTAAGGTGCTAGCCGATGCAGAGGCAGAAGCCAAGCGCATGAAAGATGAGTATGTCAGCGTAGATCATCTTTTTGCGGCGCTGGCAGACCAGCCTACAGGCTCGCCCCTAGGGACGCTGTGGAAATAATATAATATTACCAAGGCACGTTTTGTCATGGCTATGGAAGAGCTTCGCGGCGGCGCTAGGGTAACCAGTGCTAATCCTGAAGATACTTTTGAGGCTTTGTCTAAGTATGGTCGTGACTTGGTGGAAGCAGCGCGTCAGGGTAAGATGGACCCTGTTATTGGTCGCGAGGATGAAATTCGCCGCGTGGTGCGTATTTTATCGCGCCGCACCAAGAATAACCCTGTGCTTATAGGCGAGGCCGGCGTAGGTAAGACCGCCATAGTAGAGGGGCTTGCTTTTCGTATAGTTAATGGCGATGTACCTGAAAGCTTGAAAGGAAAGTCTTTGTATGCGCTGGATATGGGCGCCTTGGTGGCGGGGGCAAAATACCGCGGTGAATTTGAAGAGCGGTTGAAAGCTGTGCTTAATGAAGTGGAGCAATCTGAGGGGCAGATTATCCTTTTTATTGATGAACTGCACACTATTGTGGGCGCAGGTAAGACGGACGGCGCCATGGACGCGGGGAACTTGCTCAAGCCCATGTTGGCGCGCGGTGAGCTGCATTGTGTGGGCGCCACCACGGTGGATGAATACCGTAAGTATATAGAAAAAGATCCGGCTTTGGAGCGGCGTTTTCAGCCTGTTATGGTAGATGAGCCCACGGTGGAAGATGCCATTTCTATTTTGCGTGGCCTTAAAGAGCGTTTTGAGGTGCACCATGGGGTGCGTATTAGCGATTCTGCCATTGTGGAGGCGGTAAACCTTTCGCATAGATATATAAGTGATAGACAATTGCCCGACAAGGCCATTGACCTTGTGGATGAAGCTGCGGCTATGATTCGCACAGAAATTGATTCTTTGCCTGAAGAGCTAGACGCTGTGAACCGTAAAGTCATGCAGCTAGAAATTGAGCGCGAAGCTTTGCGCCGTGAAACTGACGCGGCGGCTCAAGAGCGTTTGCAAAAACTCGAGGGTGAGCTGGCAGATTTGCGTGTGCATCAGGGGATTTTGCGCGGTCAGTGGGAGGCAGAAAAAGGCTCCATTGATACGGTGCGTGCCATTAAAGAGCGCATTGAACAAACGCGCTTAGCCATAGAACAGGCAGAGCGCGCTTATGATTTAAACCGCGCGGCAGAGCTTAAGTATTCTACTTTATTAGAGTTAGAAAAACAGCTAGAAGCGGCAGAAAATGGCAGCGATGGCAAGCAAAGATTGCTAAAACAAGAGGTGCGCCCCGAAGATATAGCAGCCATTGTGGGGCATTGGACGGGTATTCCCACCACAAGGCTTTTAGAGTCTGAGCGCGAAAAATTATTGCGCCTTGGCGAGCAATTGCATGAAAGAGTGGTGGGGCAAGAAGAGGCTGTGCAGGCTGTGGCAGATGCTGTGCTACGTGCTAGAGCGGGTTTGTCAGATCCCATGCGCCCCACGGGTTCCTTTCTCTTTTTGGGGCCTACGGGTGTGGGCAAAACAGAGCTGTCTAAGGCTTTGGCAGAGGCGCTGTTTGATACAGAAGACAATATGATTCGCCTTGATATGAGCGAATATATGGAAAAACATTCGGTATCTCGTCTTATTGGTGCCCCTCCGGGATATGTGGGCTATGATGAGGGTGGTCAGCTCACAGGGGCTGTGCGCCGCAAGCCTTATTCGGTGGTGCTTTTTGATGAAATTGAAAAGGCGCATCCCGATGTATTTAATACCTTATTGCAATTACTTGATGATGGTCGTTTGACCGACAATCAAGGGCGCACGGTGGATTTTCGCAATTGCATTGTGATCATGACGTCGAATATAGGCTCTATGCGAATGCTAGAAGGTATTGACAGCAATGGAAATTTAGCCGAAGATGCAAGAGAACAGGTCTTAGAAGAATTGCGCCAGCACTTCAGACCAGAATTTCTTAATCGTATTGATGAAACCGTGCTTTTTACACCGCTTTCTTTGCAACAGATAGAAAGTATTGTAGATTTGCTTTTAGCGCGTTTATACACACGTTTACAAGAGCGCAAGGTTAGCCTTACTTTAACAGAAGCAGCCAGAAAGTTTGTGGCTGAAGCAGGGTATGACCCCATTTATGGGGCCAGGCCTTTGCGCCGCTATCTGCAGCACCATGTAGAAACGCCATTGGCGCGTAAGCTTATTGCTGCTCAAATTGTAGATGGGCAAGATGTAACGGTTGATGTGCAAGATGATGCACTTATTTTTATATAAAATATAAAAAGGTAAAAAAATATGGCAAATGCGGCACTGATTTTAGCAGCTGGTAAAGGCACTCGCATGAATTCAGATAAGCCAAAGGTTTTGCAAAACCTTTTGGCAGAACCCATGTTAGCTCATGTGCTACGTGCTTTACGACCTTTGTTCAAAGAGAGTATTTGGACCATGGTAGGTCATAAAGCTGATCATATTCGTACCGCATTTGCCCATGAAAATCTTTCTTTTATCATGCAGGCAGAGCAAAAAGGCACCGGTCATGCTTTGCTTACTGCCATGCCCACCTTGGTGGAGAAGAAGATTTCTTATGTGCTTGTAGTCAATGGCGATACGCCTCTTTTGCGCACCGATGTGGTGAAAAAGTTTATAGATACGGCTCTTGACCCCATACATAAAACTGAAATTGCCACTACAGAAGTGGCTTTTGCCAGTATTTTTGTGCCTTATAGTAATAGCTATGGGCGGGTAATACGCCTTGGAGAAGTGGGCGGCGTTGTGGGCGAAGCTAGCGGCGATGTGCTCGCCATTGTGGAAGCCAAAGACTATGATGAAGAAATGTATGGATTTCCCACGGGTGAGGTAAATGCCGGGCTGTATATGCTCTATGTGCCCACCTTGGTAAAGCTTATACCCATGATAACAGATAAAAATAAGAGTAAAGAATTTTACCTTACTGACTTGATTAAACTTGCTGTTAAGCACGGACATAGCGTGCGCGGTATTTTATGCGGTAGCGTAGACGAAGACGGCGCCAGTCTTGTGGGTGTGAATACCCCCATGGAACTTATCGAAGCCGAAATGCTTATGACACAACGCCATGTGGCAGCAGCTTTGGCTCGTGGGGTGCTTATTCATTCGCCGCAAAACGTGGTACTTGGGGCTGAAGTTACCGTAGAGGCCGGGGCAGAAATTTTTGGCCCTTGCGAAATATATGGCAAAAGCTCTGTGGCCAAGGGGGCCGTGGTAGAATCTCACTGCGTACTGCGCGATGCTATTATTGAAGAAGGGGCTAGAGTGCATAACTTTAGCCATATTCAGCAATCTCGTGTGGGTAAAAAAACTAGCGTTGGGCCTTTTGCACGTTTGCGCCCCGGTGCAACATTGGACGAAGGCGCCAAAGTGGGTAATTTTGTTGAAGTGAAAAATGCCACCTTACAACAAGGGGCCAAGGTAAATCATTTAAGTTATGTGGGAGATGCCAACGTAGGCGCAGGAGCCAATGTGGGCGCCGGCACCATAACATGTAATTATGATGGCAAAAATAAGCATAAAACAGAAATAGGTGAAAAGGCTTTTATTGGCAGTAATACAGCACTGGTTGCGCCGGTAAAAGTGGGTGCAGGAGCCCTTGTGGGTGCAGGATCTGTTATTACCAAGGACGTACCTGAGGGGCAGCTGGGTATTAGTCGCAGTCCGCAGAAAATTTTGCCGAAAAAGATATAATAATTTTTCTACTAATAGCTTAGAAATTAAGGGTTTAATAGTGTTTTTGTTTTTTTATATAAAAGTTTTGCCATAAGCGCCTTGCCAATAGGTTAAGTAAATGTTATTTTTTAGACATGGAAATACTTAATTTGCTAGAAGAGCGTGTAACCCGAGTTTTACAAGAGCTTGAAAGGGTTCGCGCAGAGAATGAAAGAATTCTCCAAGAAGGTAGTGGTCAGATGGCTGAGCTGAATACTCAGTTGCAAGCTTTACGAGAAGAAAACCACTCGTTAAAAGAGCTTCTAGCACAAGAAAAACAAGTGAAGGAACATATGTTGCGGCGCGTAGATACGGTGTTGCACCGCTTAAACAGCTTGGATACGTAGTATTTTTGTGAACACCATGCAAGAGTATACGCTTACTTTATTAGGGCTTGAGGTTAATTTTCGTGCAGGCGTTGATGCTGAGCGTGTTGATAGAGCTCGTATGCTGGTGGAAGAACGATTTGAAAAATTGAGGCTTCACGGAGGGCGGACAAGTAAGGAAATGCTACTTACTTTCCTTGTGCTGGGGCTTGCAGACGACTTATTACAAGCACAGGAAGAACTTGGCAGTACAAAAGAACGCCTTGATTCCATGCTTGCTAAAATAGAAGAATTGATGTGACGTATATTAAAATCCCTGGAGGGTTTGTGATTGTTAAGCCATTGCTGACCTTACAAGCTTAAAATTGGGTGTTAAAACTTGAGCCGTGAGCATGCCGCCTTTAAAGCCGGAGCCTAAAGTTCAAGTTGCGGTGCCCCCCTGAGAAATCAGGTTCTGCAAAGGACTTTTCACACGGCATTCTGGGGATTGTATTACTTCTTATGGGGTAAACCCGTCTTCGTCGTTATGCAAACTGCGTTAATGCAGGGTGCAAGCAATACCATGTGGGCTTAGGCTCATATGGTTTTATTGTATCGTGCCTTTTCATTTCCTACCACTTTCCTCCACTAGTGTTTGTTGCTACGAAACTGTAACTGCGTCTTTTTTTATGCGGTGAGGGTTTCGATGTTTATCGGGTTTATGGCCTGTTTTTATAGGAGGATTAGGTAATGGATACAATGACATGGGGTATGATGGCCTTAGATGCTGTCATTTTCCTTATCATCGGTATGGTGATACAAAGGTCACTTACAGCCAAGCGCCTTGGCGATGCTAATGTGCTGGCAAATCGTATAGTTGAAGAAGCGCGTAAAGAAGCGCAAGCGCAAAAAAAAGAAATGCTTTTGCAAGGTCAGGACGATCTTTTTCAGCAAAAGCGCGAAATGGAAGGCGATTTTAAAGAGCGTGAACGCGAACTTAAAGCGCGTGAACGCAAAATGGATGAAATGAGCGGTCGCCTTGAAGAAAAACTTGAATTAGCCACCAGTCGCGAACGCGATATTTTAGGTATAGAAAAAGAGCTGGCTCGCAAAGAACGCTCTTTGGCTGAAACAGAAGAGTTTTTGCAAATTCAAATAGATAAGCAAGAAAAAGATTTACAAGAAATATCAGGCTTTACGGCAGAAGAGGCCAAAGCTCGCCTTTTTGAAGAGGTGGAGTCGCGTACTCGCCATGAAGCGGCGCGCATGATTCGCGTTATTGAAACAGAAGCTAAAGAAACAGC
>CAYJND010000032.1:8192-11574 GCA_964371565.1 uncultured Desulfovibrionaceae bacterium | reverse complement strand
TGCCAAGTGAAGATATGAAAGGCCGCATTATTGGCCGCGAAGGGCGCAAAATTCGCGCTTTAGAAGCAGCCACCGGTGTGGATTTAATCATTGATGATACACCAGAAACGGTGATTTTATCTGCCTATAGCCCCTTGCGTCGTCAAGTGGCGCGCATGGCTTTAGAGCGCCTTATTCAAGACGGTCGCATTCACCCCGCACGTATTGAAGATATTGTGCAAAAATGTGAACAAGAGCTTGATGGACAGGTGCGCGAGGCTGGTGAGCAAGCCACCTTTGACGCCGGAGTGCATGGCATTCACCCTGAAATTGTACGCCTTTTAGGCCAGCTCAAATACCGTACCTCATTTACGCAAAATGTGCTTAAGCACTCCCTTGAAGTGTCGGCGCTCTGTGGCATGATGGCTGCAGAATTGGGTATGGATATTGGTAAGGCCGTAGACCACGAGGTTGAGGGCTCCCATGCACTTATTGGTGCAGATATTGCAAAAAAGTATAATGAATCTAAAGATATCATTCATGCCATTGGGGCGCACCATGAGGATATTCGTCCTTCCACAGCCTTGGCAGTGCTTGTGCAAGCAGCAGACTCTTTATCTGGTGCTCGTCCTGGTGCACGCAAAGAGCTTTTAGAAAATTACGTTAAACGTCTTGAAGATTTAGAAGGCATTGCCACCTCATTTGATGGCGTTGCTAAGGCTTATGCCATTCAAGCCGGGCGTGAAATTCGCGTTATGGTAAATTCTGAAAATGTGGATGATGATACAACCTATGTACTTTGCAAAGATATAGCTGAAAAGATTGAAAAAAATATGACCTACCCTGGGCAAATACGCGTAACTGTTATTCGCGAAAGACGCGCAGTAGGATTTGCTAAATAGTTTTTTTGTTAAACATGCATAAGGTCTTAAATGTATGATATTATGTATACATTTAAGACCTTTTTTTATTAAATTTTTTTGTGTTAGGTGTGTATGAGAGTGCGTAATATTGCATTTTGCCTGCTTTGCCTAGTGTGCCTGGTGTGTATGGCTGCTTTTGCGAGTACAGCTAGTGCTAAGGTTTATGGATTGCAGGACATTATGAATCCTGCCATGCATAATATTTGCGCCATCACCTTTGATGATGGCCCCCATGCCATACGCACAGATAGAATTCTTGACGCCCTCAAAGAAGAAAATGTGCGTGCTACTTTTTTTGTACTAGGCTCGCAAGTGCAACATTTTCCGCATATTGCGCAGCGAATCTATGCAGAGGGACACGAAGTGGGCAGTCATGCCTTTACGCATACTGCTTTGAGTTCTTTGCCTATAATAGAAGTGCGTAAAGAACTGGAGCAAACTAACAAGCTTTTAGAACAGTTAGATATTCCCACGCCGCGTTTTATTCGTCCGCCCTTTGGTGATTATAATGGCGCTATCATGCGTCTTTTACGTGAAATGAAAATGGATTTAGTGCTTTGGTCAACAGATAGTTATGATTGGCAAGGGCGCCCAGATTATACCGATATGCCCAATATGTACCCTGAGGTAATGAATGCGCAAACGCAGCGCGGGATATTTCTTTTTCACGATACCAAATTGGTGACAGCGCAAGATGCAAAGATAATAGTGCAAACCTTACGTCAAATAGGGTGTAAGCATTTTGTGACCGTAAGCGAATATTTTGATGCTTTAAACGATCCAGAGGCTTTAGCGCTATTACGCGAGGCGGCGCCGCAAGAAATGGCTCTTGAGGGTGTAGAGCAGGGCGAAAACGTAGAGGAATCGCCACCAGTGTTACCCGTGCAAAGCTCTACAGAAAATTAATGAAAAAAGGCTCAGCTTTAAAAAGTACAGCTGAGCCTTTTTATACTATCGCCAAAAACTACTCTGCAAACTTTATCATTTTCGCCGCAAAGGCTGCAGCGCCAAAGCCATTGTCAATATTGGTCACAGCAATGCCGGGCACACAAGAACACAGCATGCTTGTCAGCGCCGCTTTGCCTTCAGCGCCTACGCCATAGCCCACAGAAGTGGGCACAGCCAGCACAGGGCAACGTACAAATCCTGCAATAATGCCAGGTAGAGCGCCTTCCATGCCTGCCACAGCAATAACTACTCGAGCCTTTTGCAAGGCCGGCACGTGAGGTGTGAGGCGGTGCAAGCCAGCAACGCCCACATCGGCAATAAAGCCAGCATGAATACCCCAAAAGTGTAAGGCTCCGTAAGCTTCTAAGGCTACGGGTCTGTCTGCGCCGCCAGCAGAAATAACAATAACCTCTCCTTTAGCAGGCCAAGGCTCTTCGTAACTGGCAGGGGCGGGTAAGTGCGCGCCAAGGCTAAAAAGTCTCCCCTCATGAAGACTTGATCCTTTGGGGAAGTGCTTATTTAGTAAAGCGTGTTGTTCGGCGTTGAGGCGTGTCACCAGCACGGGCTCAGATGCAGATAAATGCGTCACGGCAGATATAAGCTGATCGCCGCTTTTATTGGGGGCAAAAACAACCTCGCCAAGTCCGGTGCGCGAAGAGCGTGAAGTGTCTAAAGTAAGGCCGCATAAGGTATCTTGCACAGAGCCGCAGCTGCCTGAGTGGGAAAATTTTTCCTGGCAATGCTCTTTAAAGTCACTATTTTGTAGCGCATCAGCAACAGATAGGCTGCCATCGGCAACTTTTTGCAAAAGATTTTCAATTAAGGTGTTATTCATATAATTCTCTAATATTATAATAAGATATAATTGCTTGATGGGCTAGATTAGCGTGCAATTTTTGTTAAAGCAATAAAAAAACGAGAAAAATTTTTCCTTTCAATGAAAAGAGATACTTGCCATTATGAGCACAAGAGGGTAAAAGATAGTGAGTATGTCAGCAAATCGTATTCTATTTTTGGCGCCGGCACATGCCGTGACTCGTGTATTTCCGCCTTTGCGTGAGGCAGGATATGAAATAGGTATTGCCGAAAATCTTCAGGGAGCTTCTGTGTTTATTCGTAAGTCAGGACCTGGGGTTATTTTCGCACGTCCAAGCTTACCTGGCTTTAAGGCGGAAGATTTGCTTAGCGTAAGTCAAGACGATCCTGCTTTTCCCCCTGTTATAATTATTACCGATAAGGGTAATGCCGAAGAAGCTCAGCGTTTTATGGAGCTTGGCGCCGCTGATTATTGGCTTGAGCCGCTAGACTTTAATAAAATAGTTGCCGCTGCACGCACTCGTAAGAAAAAAATAGAGGCTCCTGCTTCTTCCTCTCTTGGCGGGCGCACTCCAAGCTATGTGGGCGGCCCCAATATTGTGGGTGAGCACCCAGCCATGGCGCGTGTTATGGCGCTGGCTAAACAAATTGCCCCCTCTAAAGCCACGGTGCTTATCAACGGAGAATCAGGCACGGGTAAAGAATTATTTTCTCGC
>CAYJND010000032.1:0-8182 GCA_964371565.1 uncultured Desulfovibrionaceae bacterium | reverse complement strand
TAACAGAGCTTCAGGCCCTTTTATTGCCGTAAACTGCGCCGCCTTACCAGAGCACTTACTGGAAAGTGAGCTCTTTGGGCATGAAAAAGGGGCCTTTACCGGCGCCATTGCTCGTAAGCCTGGTAAGTTTGAGCTAGCCTCTGGCGGCACCATTTTGTTAGACGAAATTTCAGAAATGGATCTAGCCTTGCAAGCAAAGCTTTTGCGCGTGTTGCAAGAGGGTGAAGTAGACAGAGTGGGCGGCACAGACACTCTCAGCGTTGATGTGCGCGTTTTAGCCACCACCAACAGAAATTTAGAAGAATGGGTTAAGGAAGGAAAATTCCGCCAAGACTTATTCTTTCGCCTAAATGTTATTCCTTTGCGCTTACCATCGCTTCGCGAGCGTGAAAATGATGTGCTCACCTTGGCACAATTTTTCATGACCAATTATTCTAAAGAGTATGGCCTGTCTAAAAGCTCTCTTTCTGCCACGGCGGTGCAATGGCTTAAGCAATATGATTTCCCCGGCAATGTACGCGAGCTACAAAACCTTATGGAACGCGCCACCTTGCTTGCCAATGGTAATCCCATTGAGCCTGGGCATTTCTTGCTTGATCCTGACGCTTGGCCGCTCTTTATGGAAGAGCCTGCTATGGGTGCAGATGCGGGCGCTTCGCAAGAGGGGCTTGTGGATATGGCACAGTCAGGGGCAAACAGCTCTGTTACCTTGGATGCGCAAGGAGGGCTTGGAATGCTTGAAGATACCAGTGCTGCCCAGGGAGGCAGTCAGGCTAATGGTCAAGCAAGTAGCCAGGCAAATAGTCAGGCAAATGCTGTGGGCATATCTCAATCAGGTGGAACAAGTGGAGCTGATCAGCTCTTTGGGCAAGCGGTTATTCCTTTGCACGAAATGGAACGCATCATGATTATGAAAGGCCTTGAGTCTACCTCAGGCAATAGGACCCAAGCCGCTGAGCTTTTAGGTATTTCAGTGCGCACACTGCGTAATAAGCTGAATGAATATAGAGCTATGGGCATAGAAATAGAGTAATCTTTTCTCTCAAAATTGAGAGAGGAAAATATTTTCTTTGGTGTGATCATGGCATGGTCATGTCAAAATTTTTTTTGGAGAGTGTATGCTAGATTTAATTCGTAATAATTCCCAGTCCTTGGGCGTTAAGTTGGCTTTTGGTATTATTATCTTGGTCTTTGTATTTTGGGGTCTTGGTTCTGTGCAAAGCATCAATAATTCCACAACACTGGCTACTGTTAATGAAGAAGCCATTACTGTTATTGACTTTGAGCAGGCTTATCAACAAGCGCGTGAATCTGTGCGAGCACAAAATCCTCAAGTTACCCCAGAACAAATTAAGCAAATGCAATTGCCACAACAAGTTATGCAACAGCTTGTCATGAATGCATTGCTTCGCGAAGAAGTAAAGCGTTTGCAATTAAGCATTTCTCCTGAAGTTTTGCGCAAGGCCATTTTAGCCATGCCTGCTTTTCATAATGCAGAAGGCAAGTTTGACCCAGCTTTGTATAAAACCCTTGTGGATGCACGCTTTTTAGGTGCCGGTAATTTTGAAAAATATGTTGAAGAGCAAATGACACAAGAGCAATTGCGCGAAGATATGACCCTTACAGCGCAAGGTTTTTCTACTGAAACGTCCGCATTTATGGCCTATACTTACGAAGAGCGCGATATAGAGTTTGTGTTCTTTCCCGCCGCTGACTATTTAACCGGTGTAGAAGCCCCAGCTGAAGATAGTGTAAAAGCCTATTACGAAAGCCATCGCAATGCTTATGCCTTGCCTGCCAAAGCTGATGTGAGCTATATTAAAGTAAATCCCATTGAAATAGGCAAGCCTGCTTCCTTTAGTGCAGAGGCTGTGAAAGCTTATTATGACGCCAAGCAAAGCGACTTTAGCGAGGCTAAAAAGTTTAAGGCCAGCCATATTTTGCTAGCTTTAGCTGAAACTGCCTCTGAAGAAGAAGTGAAACTTGCCACAGAAAAAATGCAAGGCATTTTAGACCAAATTAAAGCCGGCGCAGATTTTGCCGCTCTTGCAAAAGAGCACTCTGCTGATACAGGTACAAAAGACAATGGCGGTAGCCTTGACTGGGTGCGCGAGGGCGATACCGTGCCTGCTTTTAACGATACCCTTATGAGTATGAAGCCAGGCCAAGTGTCTGATATTGTACGTACCAATTTTGGGTTGCACATTATAAAAGTCGATGACTTTCAAGAAGCAAAGGTGCAAGATTTAGCGGCTGTAGAAGAGCAAATTCGCACAGATTTAGCTAGAGAAGCTGGCCTTGTAAAAATTCGTGAAGTGGTGGACGCCCTTATCGAAGCCAACGTGCTTGGCAATGACTTAAACGAAGCTGCAAAGGCTCAAGGTTTAAGCCTTATGCAAACTGGTCTTATGACAGCTCCAGAGCTTGAAAAAGAACTTTTTATGCCGGCAGAGCAAGTGGCTAAAATCTTTACAGTAGGTGCAGGTGTGCCCTTAGATACCGCTTTAGAAACATCTGATTTAAGCTATGTTATTGCCCGTGTTGCGCAAAAAGAAGAAGCTTCTGTGCGCCCCTTTGATGAAGTGAAAGCTGATATTGTAAGCATTCTTACTAAAGACGCTGCCCAGCAAAAGGCCGTGGAAGCAGCACAGGCAGCGCGCGCTAACTATAGCAGTGCAGCACCTAGTGCAGATCAAGTACGTAAGGTAGAAAAGGCCATGCGCGGTCAACCCTTGGGCGTGCTTGGCAATGCCCCAGAGCTTGGCATAGCTTTATTTTCTGCCCCTAAGGATGCCTGGCTTGAAAATGCTTATCCTGTAAGCGTGGATGGCGCTGAGGGCGCTGTGCTTGCACGTGTGGTGCGTGTGGGTACTTCTTCTGCAGATGTATGGAAGCCTTTAGAAAATATTTTAAATACAGCGCTTTCTACACAACGTGCAGAAAAAATGTTCCAACTTTTTCTCTATACCTTGTATTCCAAGGCAGAGGTGAAAATTGTTAATCAGGCTTATTTAGATTCTGTTTCAGCTCAATAGTTTAACTGTTTTTAAGGAGCGCCTATGTGTGGTATTATCGGATATGTAGGGCATCGTCCTGCGGTACCTTTGGTGGTGGAAGGCTTACGCCTTTTAGAATATCGTGGCTATGATTCTTCAGGCGTGGCGTATATGCAAGGTAATAAATTGCATACGGTGCGTGCCAAGGGTAAACTGGCCGCTTTAGAAGAATGCCTCGCCAAAGAGCCCATGAGTACCAGCACCGTATCCATGGGGCATACTCGTTGGGCCACACATGGCGTTCCTGCCACACGTAATGCGCATCCGCACATGGCTAATGGCGATAAAATTGCCATTGTGCATAATGGTATTATTGAAAATTACCAAGAATTAAAAGATGACCTTATGGCTAAAGGCTATACCTTTAGCTCTGAAACAGATACTGAGGTTTTGGTTAACCTTATTGCTGAGGGGCAAAAGCACAATGCTACTTTGTTAGACGCTTTTGCTTGGGCTTTGCGCCAAGCTCATGGTGCTTATGCGGTGTGTCTTTCTTCCGAAGATGAGCCAGATACCTTGTATGCTGCCCGTTTGTGCGCGCCGCTTATCTTGGGCGTTGGCACTGGTGAAAACTTCTTAGCCTCTGATATTCCCGCATTTTTAAGCTATACTCGCGATGTGGTCTTTTTAGATGATGGCGAAATTGTAAAAATTACGGCTAAAAAATGGGAAGTGCTCCAATTAGAAGATTTGAGCCCCATTGAAAAAGAAGTTTCCTTTGTAAAATGGGATATGCAGTCGGCGCAAAAGGGTGGCTATAAGCACTTTATGCTCAAAGAAATTTTTGAGCAGCCACAAGTGCTGCGTGATTGCCTCGTAGGGCGCATTCAAAGTAATCACATTGCCCTGCCAGAGCTTGAAAAATTGCCCATACCTAAGCGCTTGCATATTGTGGCTTGTGGCACTTCGTATAATGCTGGCCTTTGGGCAAAGCATGTGCTTGAAGCTTGGGCAAAAGTGCCTACATCTTTAGAAATTGCTTCAGAATTTCGCTATAATGACATTTTGATTGAACCCGATGCTATGGTTATGGTCATAAGTCAAAGCGGCGAAACAGCCGATACTTTAGCCGCCTTGCGCATAGCCAAAGAAAAAAATATTGCCACCATTGGCCTGTGCAACGTGGTTGGGTCTAGTATTGCTCGCGAAGCTTCGGCTATTATTTATACGCAGGCAGGGCCAGAAATTTCTGTGGCTTCTACCAAGGCCATGAGTTCACAAATGCTGGTGCTTTCCCTTATGGCATTACACTGGGGGCAGCGTAATAAATGCCTTGCGCCAGAGCAGTACAAAGCTATTACCAAAGAATTACAAGCTATACCCGATGTGATGGAACATGCTTTACCTGCCATGCGCAGTCAAGCGCAAGAGCTTTCACGCAAATATACCAAGTTTAGCTCTTTCTTCTATTTGGGACGCGGGCAAGCCTTTTCTCTCGCTTTAGAGGGCGCGCTCAAGCTCAAAGAACTCTCTTATATTCATGCCGAAGGCTACGCCCTTGGTGAAATGAAGCATGGCCCCATTGCGCTCATTGCGCCTGACTTTCCCACCTTTGCCATAGCTTTTGATGATGCGCTTTTCCCCAAGGTTAAGTCTAATATCTTAGAGGTACAAGCGCGCAGTGGTAAGGTTATAGGCCTTATTAACGGTCCTCAGGGCGAAGCTGAGCTTAATGTGGATGATTTGTGGCGTGTTCCCTACGCCGAGGGCTTTTTGGCGGCCTTTTATGCCTTACCGGCCGTGCAGCTCTTTAGCTATGAAATGGCTGACTATCTAGGCACCGACGTTGATCAGCCGCGTAACCTAGCCAAGAGCGTTACGGTAGAATAAGTTTACTGCAAAAATGGGAAGTCATAATGACTTCCCATTTTTTATGTAAAGCGCAAACATTTGCACTTTTTTATGGATTTAAAACTGTATCTAAAGCTTCACACAATCTTGGGGTAAGCTCATGCACTTGGGTTGCCGGAGTGGGTTGTACCAAGGCCGCAACTTCTCTATTACACTGCGCTGCCACAAGGCAGGCTTTTTCCATGGCAAAACCGCAAGCTAAAAGCCCTGTTACCAAGCCCGTCACTAAATCGCCGGTGCCGCCAATGGCTTCCATGGTGGGTACTGAGGGTTCATATACTGTATTTTCAATTTTTCCATTATGCACTATATAGTCGGTGGTGCCTTTTATAATTAAATTTTTTGCCACATTGCCATGATTTATGGCGCGATCAAGCAATTCATCAATGGATTCAGGCTTGTCTAGTAAAAAACCACGCGTATAAAAAGGATGCGGAGCCAGTTCATCGGCTAAAAAAGCCATTTCGCCGGCGTCTGGGGTGAAAAGATCATAGGCATCGGCATAGCCGCTCATTTTAGCCACATACATAAAGCCGGCATCAGCCACCAAGGTTGGGCGCTCATGTGTGTTTTCGCCGTATTCGTCCACAGCCATAAGTACTTTGTTGTGCCAATCCACATCAGGGAAGAGATAATGAAAGGTAATGCCCTTGGGCTGCAGCGTTGCAATATTTTCCACCAAATGCGCATATACAGCACGGCTGCCGTCGCCTTTGCCTTTATCGCCACCGCATAAAATATACGGCGCATCATGCCCTAAATGTTGGCACACCAAGGCCGCCGCTGTAGCAAGGGTTTCTATGCCGCGTTCTAGACGCAGGGCAGAACCATCTGGCCCCACCACCGTGGCGCCATTAAGGGTGTATTTTCCATAAATAACTTCACCCTCAGGCACTTGAGGCGAGGTGCCCATGATTAACCACATAATAGCCTCCTGGCTTCAGAAAATGCTTTTTGCAGGGAATAACAACATAGGGTTTGCCCCATATGTCGCGGCTCTGTGGCTTCTTCTAGGGTAAGCCCCATGAGCTTATGGGCAAGATAGGGCACATCGGGGCAACCTCCGCCAGAAATATTAACTATAATTCTGCTGTCTTTTTCCACGGTGATTTTCATATTGGCGGCGCGCACCATGAGCCACTGACCATAATCGTGCACATGATACAGTGATACAGGCTCGAGCATATTGTGCGCCAGTGGTAAAACTTGCAAAGGTTCATTGCCACTTTTATGCAGCACGTCTAAGATAGCCACCTCATACATAAGCTCAAAAAGCAAAATCATGTCGCAGCCAGAATGCAAATCGGGCGGAGGGCCTTGCACGTCCACAGAAAAGCCGGCATCACGCAAAATATTTTCGGCGGCAATAACTTCGCCTGTATGGGCAAAGACCAGCATGCCGCGGTCAGAAATATTTACGATTGAAGCGGAGTTTTTTTCTGTAGAGAGAAAAAAGTTTTTTATTTTTGAAAGAAATGTCATGCGAAACCTTGTAGCGTTTTAATAAAAAAATCTGAGTTTATAGTGTGTGCATGGTCTCGGTATATAAAAGCCGCTTGCATCAATTTCGCCAGCGCTTCGCGCAAGGCTACATCGATACAAATTGCGCTTTTATATATACCGAGATCATGGTGCAATCATGAATAGACATCTGCACATATTCTTTTTTTTACTCACAAATAATAGCTTCAAAGACTGTAAAAAGGACATATTATATTTAGCGCGTTTTGAAAGGGTGGGGGTATGGGGGAGGCCCGCTTAAATAAGGGCTTTTTGGCGCTAGCAAACCCACCCAAGGGCGCCGAAGGCGTAGCTGTTGCCGAGTGTACTCGGCTTACGGATATGGTGCGCCTAGGCGTTTCCCTTCCCCATAAAAAACATAATATATATTAAACCTACTTCTTACTTAAATTCAATACAGCCTTGTCACCATCTTTTATTTCTTGCACGTCATAGCCATTATTCTGGGCGGCGCGGGTAACATTTTCCAAACTTGCTTCATTATCTACCACAACGCAAAGGCTTTCGGGGGATTCGGCTTTGAGACATTGTAGTACCAAAAGAACAGGTTGAGGGCAAGACAGTCCAGAGGTATCAATAGTTTTCATTAGGCGCTCCTTTTACTTTGCACAAAGCCAATAATTAAACAAATAACCAAGCCCATAACAGTAGCAGCTATGCTATTGGGGCCAATGCCTGCGGGGGAGGCAGCCACACCAAGATTGTGCGCTAGCGCCGCGCCTACCAACATGCCCACTACAAAGGTGGCGGCGTCATTATCGCCCTCACCGGACATGAAAAGTTGACGTCCTGGGCAACCACCGGCAAGGGCAGAGGCAAGTCCAACCACCAGCATAGCCATAAAGTTCCAAAGGGAATCATCGTGAGCTACGGGTTGACCCTCAAAACCAGGGTTAAAGGAACCCATAATAAGATTTAATATAAAGGCAGTGGCTAACATGGAAATGAGCCCTAACAGCAAATGGCTGTGGCGGAAGAGGATAAAGTCGCGCAGGGCGCCCATGGTGCAAAAACGGCTTCGCTGCGCCAGTGCTCCCACTAAAAGACCAATGCCAAGGGCTATAAATACAGGGGCGTGTTGTGCGCCTGGGCCTTTAACAGAATAATTGATAAAACCGGACTTCACCTCGCCGCTAATTTGGGGGTAGAAATACAGTAAAGATAAAATGACCAACATAAGAGCTGGGAAGATCATGCCTGCCATGCGTGTGGTGGTTTGGTTACGCCCCAAGGAATAGCCGCGCTTAAAGAAAAGCGTACCTATGGCAATGCCCACAAAGATACCGGAAAAACCAAAGATGGCATTGGCATCGCCACCAGCTAGGCGCAAAATAGTACGCCAAGGGCAACCAAGGAAAACTAGCGCCGTAAGGGCTGCAATGATGCCGAGCACAAAGCGAATAATAGGTGAGGAACCGCCACGCGCTTTAAATTCTCCGCTAAGCATAGCAGCGGCAAAAGCGCCAAGCACCATACCCATGATTTCTGGGCGTAAGTATTGCACTACAGCGGCAGAATGCAGGCCAAGAGCGCCGGCAATGTCGCGGTTAAAGCAAACAACGCATAGACCCATATTGCCAGGGTTACCCATATATTGAAGGAAGAAAGCAAAGGCGCCAATGATGGCTCCTGTCATGATAATGCCAGCGCGAGTGGCAAAGATATTTTTGAGCATATATGCCTCGTAAGTAAAATGATTTTAAATACTGTTTTATTTTCTGGGGAGGGGAGCTTTTTTTAGGAAAAAAAAGTTC
>CAYJND010000031.1:0-17318 GCA_964371565.1 uncultured Desulfovibrionaceae bacterium | reverse complement strand
CAATGATGAGCATGAAAAGCGTAAAAAAGAAGCCGAAGAAGAGCTTTTTGGCAAAGAAGAGAAAAGCGCTAGTGCTGATGCTTCCACAGCTAAACAAAGCCAAGCAAGCACTGCACCAAATGAAGAACCTGTTGTAGACACTGTAGCTACAGCCTGCACCGAAAAAACGCAGCAAGATTCGCCCCTAGCCAAGGCCGTTGCCAAGGCAGAAGAGGAAGCACAAAATGTAGCACCGCAGTCAAGTTCCGCTTCTACAGCGCCAGTAAAAGAAAAGGAATTGGCATGAGCACAGAAAAGCCCCAAGAGAGCGCAAGCACTGCCAACCAAAACTGCCCAAACGAAGCAGAAGAAATTTTAGAAGGCATTGTGCCTGCCCCTGCGCCCACGGCAGCAGAAGCCTCCACACAGGAAAAAGCAAGTCAGGAAGAGGCCGCACAAGAAGATAAAGATGTAGCTGAAAAAGATGCGGCACAAAAAACTGTAGAGAACGTATCTCATGCTGAAACTCACGAAGAAGGCGAACACGAGGCTCAGCAAAATGATATAGCGCCAGCACAAGCAAACTTTGCTGATATAAAAAAAGAAAAACGCACCCCGCCTCAGCGTAAGAGTCGTGAAGAGCGTGGCCTGCCCCCAGAGGGTGAAGAAGTAGAAGAACAGCCACGCGGTATGACCCTTATGGAGCATCTGGCAGAGCTGCGTACACGTCTAGTGCGCTCATTTATTGCCATTGGTTTGGCTTTTTTGGTGTGCTATACCTTTGCAGAACAGCTTTTTGCTGAGCTTTGCAAGCCCCTTATCAATGCTTTGCCCGAGGGCTCTAAGCTTATCTTCACCGCCTTACCCGAAGCTTTTTTTGTCTATGTGCAAGTGGGCTTATTGGCAGCTCTCTTTGTGGCATCGCCCTTTATTTTCTATCAAATATGGTCTTTTGTGGCGCCTGGTCTCTATGAAGATGAAAAAAAATACATGATTCCCATGGCGGTCATTTCCGCGGGATTTTTCATAGCCGGAGCTTCTTTTTGCTTTTTTATGGTTTTTCCCTATGCGTTCACATTTTTTGTAGGTTTTGCCAGCGAAGACATAGCTGCCATGCCTTCACTCAGTGAATATTTAAGCTTTGCCATGAAATTGCTTATAGCTTTTGGGCTCATCTTTGAAATGCCACTCTTCACTTTCTTTTTAGCGCGTATGGGTGTTGTGACAGCTGAACTTATGCGAAGTGCTCGTAAATACGCTGTACTTTGCACCTTTATCATTGCGGCTATTTTAACCCCTCCCGATGTGATTTCACAATTGCTCATGGCATTTCCCATGATGTTACTGTATGAAATGAGTATAGGTGTGGCAGCTCTTTTTGGTCGTAAAAAGAAGCAAGAAGAGACCACAGACACCGAAGAAGAGACACAAGAAAAAAGTGAGGCTTAAATGAGTACACAGCGTACAGCACAGATGGCGCGTTGCACCAAAGAAACAGACATTTCTCTTTCTTTAAATATAGACGGAAGCGGCAAAGTAGACGTGCAAACAGGCTTTGGCATGCTTGATCACTTACTCACGCTTACGGCATTTTGGGCTAATTTTGACTTAAATATTACTTGTAAAGGCGATATGCATATTGATGGACACCATACCGCAGAAGATGTAGGTTTATGCCTTGGACAGTCCTTGCTTGAAGCCTTAGGCGACCGCAAAGGTATTGCCCGCGTAGGTCATGGACGTGTGCCCATGGACGAAGCTCTAGCCGATGTGACTATAGATATCTCTGGACGCCCTTGGCTTGAGTGGCGCGGTGATGAGCTTTTGCCCCCTATGATGGGTGGCGAAGAGTCAGACGTTTGGCGCGAGTTTTATAAAGCCATTGCCACATCTTTACGTTGTAATTTACATGTAACCTTATGCTATGGGAAAAATGGTCATCATTTAATTGAGTCTGTAGCAAAAGGTCTTGGGCTAGCTCTAGCACAAGCGGTGAAAGTGCAAGGTGATGTGGTGCGCAGTACCAAGGGCGAATTAGACTAACTCTCTTCCTGCATAAACTAAGTTTGCTTATATAAATAATAAAAGGAATTAGGTGTACGTAAAATGATTATTTTCCCGGCTGTAGATATTCAAAATGGTAAGGCTGTACGCCTTAAACAAGGACGCGCTGAAGAAAGCACTGTTTTTGAAGAAGATCCCATTAAAGCCGCCCTACACTGGCAAGAAGCCGGCGCCAAGTGGATGCATGTGGTAGACCTTGACGGCGCCTTTGGCGGTCGTGCAGCTTCTTATAAAATAGTGGCAGACATGTGCCAAGCCTTGAGTATTCCTGTGCAAATTGGAGGCGGCATTCGTGATATGCAAACGGCGCAAAATTATATTGATGCCGGTGTACAACGCCTCATCATTGGCACCATTGCCTTGGAAGAGCCGAAAATCTTTGCAGAGCTTTGCACGGCTTTCCCCGGAAAAACCGGCATTTCTCTTGATGCTGACAATGGACGTTTAAAAACAAAAGGCTGGCTAGAAGATAGCGACAAAACCATTGAAGAAGTTTTACCTCGTTTGCAAGATATGGGTGCAGCTTTTGTTATTTATACTGATATTGCCCGCGATGGCATGCAAAGCGGCGTCAACGTGCCAGCCCTTGAGCGTATTTGCAAAATTTCTTCCATTCCTGTCATTGCAGCTGGTGGCGTAGCTACTTTAGAAGATGTTAAAGCTTTGTACCCACTTACTATTAACAGCACCTTGCAAGGCGCCATTAGTGGTCGCGCCCTTTATGAAGGTAGCCTCACTTTAGCCGAAGCCCATGCTTGGATAGCTTCGCAACAAGCCTAATTTTCCCCCGTGCTGACGATATCTTTGCCAGTGCGGGGTTTTGCTTTATTAAAACCTAGGACTTACATATGATTAAAATTGTGCGCGCCAAATTACACGGAATTTTTGTTACCGATGCAGATCTTAACTACCGCGGCTCCATTACCCTTGACCCCATAGTATGTCGCAAAGCTGGCATTTACCCTTTAGAATATGTGGAGATTTGGAATAAAACCAATGGGCAACGTATTTCTACCTATGTGATTTATGGGGAAGAAGGTTCTCAGTGCTGCATTTTAAACGGCGCTGCAGCGCGCTGTTGCCAAAAGGGTGATGAAATTATTGTGGCTGCATCAGATTATGTGCTTTCGCCTAAAGAAATCACCCAGCATAAGCCTGTGGTGCTTGGTTTTAATGCCGACAATAGCATTAAAGAAGTGCTACTTTATGACGCCTATACAGATGAAGCTGGAGATTTTCAATTTAGAATTGTGGAACACGCTTAGACAATAAATAACTTGTGCAAAAAGCACTGATATAACCTTCACTTACCGCAATGTGGGCAAGAATTTTTGCCTTGTTCATACTCTGAGCCGCAAAATGCGCAAAGCTCACGTTGCGGCGCGGGCACTCTTTGCCTGCAAAACGAGCAAATACTGGCCTGCCAAGGGATAATGCGCATGCAAAATGGACAAGAGCGCGAAATACCCTGCTGAGCCAGCGTAGGCAATACCAAGAGTATCAGCAAACATAAAGGCATAATGCCACAAAGCAGGGTCCAAAAAAAGATATTACGTCCCTTGTTGTGCGAGACAAGCCCCCCTAAAATACCACCCAAAAGCATGGCAATAACTATATACATGTGCCCTCCCTACGGACTCACAAAAAATGAGCATCCACTCATTTTTAAAACAATTTAGTAGAAAGATACCTTTCGCCCGTATCACAAATAAAAGTGACAATGCGCTTATGCTTGCCTTTTTGAGCTAAGCTCAGGGCGGCATAGACATTGGCTCCTGAAGAAATGCCGCAACAAATACCCTCTTTTTGAAATAAAGCTTTAGCCGTAGCTATGGCATTTTCTGTGCTTACTTGGCACATTTCATCAATAATATCGCGGCGCAAAATATTAGGAACAAAATTAGCACCAATGCCTTGAATACCATGGGGGCCACTTTTGCCCTCACTTATAAGCGGCGATTCAGCAGGCTCTACACCCATTATATGTAATGAGGGAAATTTTTCTCGTAAATACAAACCAGTACCTGATAAAGTTCCCCCTGTGCCAATGCCTGATACCAGTGCATGGGGCATGCTATTTTCTTGCTGAAAAGCTTCATAAATTTCTGGGCCTGTGGTGCTATAATGCGCATCTACCACATGAGCATTGGCAAATTGATTAGGTATAAAGGCGCCTTGTTCTTGAGCAATTTTTTCTGCCATACGCACGGCCCCTGTCATGCCCTCAGTTGCCGGAGTAAGCATAAGCTCTGCCCCATAGGCACGCATAAGCTTTTGCCGCTCAAGGCTCATATTTTCAGGCATGGTGAGCACACATTTTAGCTTAAACAAAGGGGCTATCATGGCCAAAGCAATACCAGTATTACCGCTGGTAGGCTCAACAATCACCCCACCTTCTTGCACATGTCCCTCTTGCAAAGCCATGCGAAGCATATGTAAGGCAATACGATCCTTAATGGAGCCGGCAGGGTTTTTATTTTCAAGTTTAACATAAATTTCAACGTCTTGACTAGCTATACGAGTAAGACGCAATAAAGGCGTGTTGCCTATGCTTTGCTCTAAAGAGGTATACATAAAATAGCCTTGGTATTAAAAAGTTAATAAGAGTAATTACTGCATTTTTTGCAGTATATCGTAGAAAAGATGGTGGGAAAAGAGAATTTCACGCATAAAAAACCTCAAAGTAAAAAAAATGCTTTTCTTCAAGGTTTTTTTTCCGTATGGTGTATTTTATGCTTTTTGCTCATTTTTTATACCATTATGACACAAAGCATTTGAATACGTATCACGTATTTTTTGTCTAAGGTTTACATCTTATTTATTTCTAACAAAAAATAAAGGAGTCCGGCGTGGCTGTAAGCTATCCCCAAAAAGTGCTAAAGAGCTTAAAAAAAAGCAACCGTAATCAACCAGAATTTTTACAAGCAGTAGCAGAAGTTTTTGACACCCTCGATCCTCTTTTCGAGCGCGAAAGCAAGTATCAAAAGCACAATATTTTAGAGCGCATTGCTGAGCCAGAGCGCCAGTTGCTTTTCCGCGTTGCTTGGACAGATGACAAAGGCCGTGTTCAGGTCAATCGTGGTTATCGTGTGCAATTTAACTCTGCTCTTGGCCCCTACAAAGGAGGCTTACGCTTTCATCCTAGCGTAAACTTAAGCATCTTAAAGTTCCTTGGTTTTGAACAAATCTTCAAAAACAGCCTCACTGGTCTTATGATTGGTGGTGGTAAGGGCGGCAGTGACTTTGATCCTAAGGGTAAAAGCGATGGCGAAATCATGCGTTTTTGCCAAGCTTTCATGACCGAACTTAGCAAAATCATTGGTGCTAACCAAGACGTACCTGCTGGCGACATCGGCGTTGGCGGCCGCGAAATTGGTTATATGTTTGGACAATACAAGCGTTTAACCGGTCAATTTGAAGGTGTTCTTACCGGTAAAGGTTTACTTTGGGGTGGCTCTTTAGCTCGTACCGAAGCCACCGGTTATGGCTGTGTGTACTTTGCAGAAAACATGCTCAACGCTATAGGCAAAGAAATCAAGGGCGCCACTGCTACCGTTTCTGGCTCTGGTAACGTAGCCATTTACACCATTGAAAAGCTTAACCAAATGGGTGCTAAAGCTATCACCGTATCTGATTCTCGCGGTTGCATCATCCAAAAGAGCGGTATTAATGTTGAAGTGCTTAAACAAGTAAAAGAAGTTGAACGTGCTTCTTTAACTCGCTATGCAGAGCTTTGCAAAGATGCTGAGTATGTACCTGTAAAAGATTATGGTAAAGATCAACATGCTGTGTGGCATGTACCTTGCGACTTAGCTTTCCCCTCTGCTACACAAAATGAAGTGACGGCAGAAGATGCTAAAGCTCTTGTAAAAAATGGTTGCTACTGCGTAAGCGAAGGCGCCAACATGCCTTCTACTCCAGAAGCCATTGCTACCTTCTTGGATGCTAAGATTGCTTATGGCCCAGCCAAATGCGCCAATGCCGGCGGCGTTGCCACCAGTCAATTGGAAATGGCTCAAAACTCCAGCATGCAACCTTGGTCTTTCAATGAAGTAGACACCAAATTGCAAGGCATTATGAAGAACATCTTTACCGCTGCTCAATCTGCTGCCAATGAATTCGAAAAGCCTGGCGATTACGTGCTTGGCGGTAACATTGCTGGCTTCCGTAAAGTTGCTGATGCCATGATCGAACAAGGCGTTATGTAAGCTTTACTTACAATAGTATTTAGCCCCCTTGCCGCATGGCTTGGGGGCTTTTTTTTGCGCTAGGGGCAAGTGTTAATTACTTTACCTGCAACCAAACTTTGCAAAAAAAAAACGCCCCAAGTATTTGAGGCGTTCATATATTTTTTTAGAAATCAAAATTTCTTTGAGCGTTTTTTTCGGCATTCAGCGCATATGCCATATAGGCACATGGTATGCGACGTCAGGGCAAAGCCATGTTTTTCTGCAATGGTTTCTTGTAGCTTCTCTAGTTTTCTGTTGAGAATTTCTACAGTCTTACCGCATTGCTCGCACACAAGGTGATCATGATGCTCTTCACAAAAAGGTTCATACCGGGTAATTCCGTCGCCTAAGTGAACTTCATGAGCAAGGCCAGATTCACTTAAAAGCTTCATGGTACGGTACACCGTAGATTGCCCCACAGAGGCATCTACAGAACGAACCATATCATACACTTCTTCGGTGGAAAGGTGCCCTTTGGACTCCATAAAGACTTCCACAATACGTGCCCGCTGAGCCGTATTTTTCAACCCGCTTTGCGAAACATAATTTTGAAATTGCTGTAGATATGTTTTCATAAGCAAAAAGTTAACATAGGCCTCACCTTGCGTCAAGTGCGCCTATGCACTTAGTGCACTTATTAAGACTTTTTTTTACTTGGCAAGAAAGATTTTACCGCGTACAAAAAAAACCATATGCACTTTGCTCATAACCATGAGTAAAAATCACAAAAATATTATATATGAGGTGTTTTATGAAGATGTTACAGTATATGATACTAGCTTTGAGTCTTTTTATTGGTAGCCTATCTATGCCTGCGTCAGCAGATGCTGCCAGCACAGCTGTGCTTTTACAAACCAGCATGGGCGATATTGTTGTGCGCCTTGACGAAGCTAAAGCTCCAGAAACAGTAAAAAACTTTCTCGATTATGTAAGAAGCGGTCATTATGACGGTACTATTTTTCACCGCGTTATGAAAAATTTTATGATTCAAGGCGGCGGCATGACTCCTGATATGAAAATGAAGCCCACCAAAGCCCCCATTAAAAATGAAGCTGCTAACGGCCTTGACAATAATGAATACACCATTGCCATGGCTCGCACCTCTAATCCCAACTCGGCCACCGCGCAATTTTTTATCAATACCGCAAAAAATGATTTCCTCAATTACAAAGCTCCCATAGGACAAGATTGGGGCTATGCTGTTTTTGGTAAAGTTATTAAGGGCCAAGATGTAGTAAACAGAATTGAAAATGTTGCCACTGGCAATCGCGGTGTGTATGAAAATGTGCCCCGCGAAAATGTTGTCATTACTAAGGCCAGTGTTATTGAATAGTAGCGCAAGCCCATAACTATATATCACATTTTTTAAGCCCCAAAGCTTCTTTGGGGCTTTTGTATTGCCTTTTCTGTATACAATTGATACTGTATGCTGTGAATTAAAGTTTACCACTTTCTTTAATCCTTAGAACTAAAGGAGCCTTAGGTATGAAACGCTTTTTTGTTGCTTTGTTATTTTGCGCCCTTACCATAAGTGTAGGGATAAACTCTCCCGCTATGGCTGAAACCAAAGCCCCAGACCATTTACGTTTTATGGCAGGCCCTCCTGGGGGTAACTGGTTTGCTTTAGGCACAGCACTTTCTGAAATGTGGACAAAAAACGTTGTGCAAACTACCAATAGTACTGGTGGTGGTGTGTCTAATATTATCAATACCAATACCAAAAAAGGTGACCTTGGCTTTACGGTAACAGCTTTTGTAGGCGCTGCCATTAAAGGTGAAGCAGACTTTAAAGGCAAGAAAATTGAAAACATTGCTGTTTTTAGCAACCTCTACACACAAGTAACCTATTTTGTAGTGCGTGAAGATTTTGCAAAAAAACATGACATCAACAGCGTTGATGATATGATTGCCAAAAAAATTCCCGTTCGTTTTGCCACCTTAAAGCCCGGCACTTCTTCTGAGTTTATGGTTAAAGTGCTCTTTAAAGAAGGCTTTAATACCAATTACGCCACCTTAAAAGACGATCACGACTGGTCTGTGCAATATGCCTCCTACGATGGCGGCGCCGACCTTTTAGCTGATAACCACTTAGACGTGTTTGCTTTTTCTGTAGGCCAAGTAGCTTCTATCATTATGAATATTGAAAGCCGCGTACCGGTTCGCATTTTACCTGTAGGCGAGGCAGCCCTAGCTGCTGTGAGCAAAGCCTATGGTACCATTGCCCACACCATTAAACCCGGCGTATATAAATCAGTAACGACGCCTCTAAAAACCATTGGCGACTTTACCAGCATAGTTATTCGCAAAGATTTACCCGAAGATTTTGTCTATAACCTTACTAAGGCCATGTGGGAAAATAAAGCCAGCCTTGCCGGCGCTGTAAAAGATATGAATGAGCTTTCACCAGCCACAGCTATACCCACCGGTACGCCCATGCATCCCGGCGCCTTGAAGTTCTGGAATGAATTAAAAAACAAATAACCCATTAAACACGTAAAACTTTACACATAGGGGGAGAGGTAACTTTCCCCCACTTTATTTGGTAAAAGCTTTACTTTTTATACAGCTATAGAGGGGGAAAAAATGAGAAAATTATCAGGTTGGCAACAACAGTTTTTGTATGTGTATATTGTCGCTGTGGGCATATTTCATATGTATACAGCCACCATGGGCTCTTTTGAAGCCTATTTGCAACGCACTGCACACCTTATGCTTGTTCTCCCCTTAACCTTTATACTTTTCCCCATGACCAGCAAAGGCTCTAAAGATTCTGTGCCTTGGTATGACTGGCTGTTAGGGCTTATCAGTATGGCTCCCGGCGCCTATGGCGTACTTTATTATGAAGACATAGTACATCGCATTCAACAAGTTGACCCCTTAACCTCAGGGCAGCTTATATGCGGTGCTTTACTAATTGTCATGCTTTTAGAGGGCTCTCGCCGTGTGGTGGGTATGCCGCTTTCCATCATAGCCGGTTTATTTGGTTCGTATATGTACTTTGGGCATAACATGCCCGGCATTTTAAAGGGCTTGTCTTTATCTTTTCCAGAAGTTATTGAACAGCTCTTCCTCACCGATGAAGGTATTTTCTCCATGCCTTTGGGGGTATCGGCCACCTTTGTTATTGTTTTTCTGATTTTTGGCGGTTTTTTAGAAAAAAGCGGCGCCGGCGATTATTTTATGGACTTGGCACGCGCCCTTATGGGCACCAAGCCAGGTGGCCCTGCTCAAATTGCCGTGGTAAGCTCGTGCCTTTTTGGCTCCATCAGCGGATCTGCTGTGGCCAATGTGTATGGCACAGGATCTTTTACCATTCCACTTATGAAACGCATTGGCTACACACCCACCTTTGCCGGAGCTGTAGAGGCTGCAGCCAGTACGGGCGGGCAAATCATGCCCCCTGTCATGGGCGCCGGTGCTTTTTTAATGGCTTCATTTTTAGGGGTGCAGTTTAAAGAAATCATGATTGGTGCGGTGCTTCCAGCTTTTATGTATTATGGCGCCTTATTGCTTATGGTGCGCCTTACAGCCTACAGTCATAATATGAAAGGCTTAAGCCCAGAAGAATTGCCCAAACTCAAAGATGCTTTAAAACGCATTTACTTGCTCATACCTATTGTGGGCGTGGTGGTGGTCCTTTTAGATGGCGCCTCTCCCATGAAAGCCGGTATGTTAGGCATTGTGCTGTGCTGGTTAGTAGCCTTGCCAGACCCCAAAAGACGTATGGGCCCCAAAGCCATTTTAGATGCCATTTATGAAGGCACCAAAACCATACCTTTAGTCTGCGTAGCTTGTGCGGCGGCGGGCATTGTCCTTGGCTCTGTGGCATTAACAGGTATTGGCGGCAAGCTTGTGGGCTTTGTTATTGCTTTAGCTGGCGATACGCCTTTCTTAGCTCTTGTGCTCATTATGCTGGTATCCTTGGTGCTGGGCATGGGACTTCCCACCACAGGAGCCTATATCCTCGCCTCTGCCCTTGGCGCCCCTGTGCTCATTAAATTAGGCTTTGCACCCTTAGCCGCGCATATGTTTGTTTTTTACTATGCTATTATTTCAAATATTACCCCGCCGGTGGCATTGGCTGCTTACGCGGCTTCTTCTGTGGCAGGGGCACCGCCCAATGCTACAGGCTTTCAGGCCATGAAGCTTGGCTGTATTGGCTTCTTAGTTCCTTTTGCCTTTTGCTATGACCCTGGACTACTTATGCTTGGTGACACCTTTGCCAATAGCTTAGCGGTATTTAGCGGTATTTTAGGCGTATTTGCTTTTGGCGCCTTTTGGGTTGGCTATGCCTACGATGCACTTAATGTGGCATCACGTTCTGTATTGGCTCTAGGTGGCATCTTGGTATTTGCCCCTCAGCCTTTGCTACTAGGTGCTGGAGCTGTGGCTATTATAGGGGTGTGGGCTTTATCTTGGCTGCGCGCTAAAAAATCCGCAGTGCATACAGTTTAAGTGGATTTTGCCCCGCAGTATAAGCCTTAACGCTTATTGCTTGTGGGGCATGTCCATGTTATAGCAAGACCATAGCTTGCATTTTTTTGCCATAGGGAGATTTCATGGGATTTTTTTCAGCCATCAAAAAGTTTCTGGGTAGCGATACCACGCAAACCAAGGAAAGCACACCTGCACCACAAGAGCCTGTAGAGCAGATTGAACAAAGCGCTCAGGACAGCCCTGAGGCGCACGTACCAGAACAGACAGCAAAGCAGGCGGCAGAACATAAAAGCCCTGAATCCGCGCCAGAATCCGCGCCAGAGCAGGGTCAAGCTGAACAGGTTGACCCTAAGCATGTCGAAACAGAGCAGTCGCAGTGCCCTGAAGCCACATTAATGGCAGAGCCAGCCCCTGCACAAGAGGTTGCCCCCTCAATTATAGAAGATGCGCCAGAACTTACAGCAGGACTTTCCCCTGAACTTACAGCAGAAAAAACTGCCCCCGAACAAGAGCCTGAAGTAGTCTTAGAAGACAAGGCCGAGCCCACTGCAAAAGCTGAAACATTGCCAAGCACGCCAGAGCCCAGCCAGGCTATGGATTCTCCCAAAGCAGAAACACCCGAAGTAAGCTTTACTAAAGCCACCTCATACAGCGGCTTAGATAATGCAGCCCAAGCGGCTTTATCTTTATCTTTACGCTCCGTAGAGCCACGCCTTTCTGCCTGGCTTGAAGTGGTTACAGAGGGCATAAATACGGTTTCCCCCCTACTTTGGCAGCGTTTACGCTTTTTGCTAGAGTCGTTAGAAGCGCCACAAAGCGAGGCTGAAAACTTTGTTCAAGATTTTCAATCTTGGCTTACGCGCATGGAATACGAATATGTAGAAGAATTTCGTTCAGAATTGCAATATCGCCTAGCCCTCGCCCTAGAACTTGAAGATGAAGAAGATGAGCGCAATCGCCTTTTTGTAAAACTTAGTGACGGCCTTGCTCGAACTCGTGAGCATTTTACCCGTCAACTCGATGCCCTTTTTGCCTCACACGGCGCCTTGAACGACTCTTTTTGGGAAGAGATGGAAGAGCTGTTTATTATGGCTGATGTGGGTTTTGAATCGAGCATGCAGCTCATAGAGCGTTTAAAAGATGCTGTACGCAAACAAGGCCTTACCGAACCACAACAGCTGCGTGCTGTATTACAAGAAGAACTGACCACTATTTTCCAAATGCCGAGGCGCATTGCTTCGTACACAGCGCCAGAAGTGATTATGATGATAGGTGTCAATGGCGTTGGCAAAACCACCACCATTGCCAAACTAGCCCATCGCGACCGTATGCAAGGTAAAAAAGTGCTCATTGCCGCCGCTGATACCTTTAGGGCTGCTGCCACAGAGCAATTAGGCGTTTGGGCAGAGCGTGTTGGGGCAGACTTTCATCGCAAAGATGCCGGCGCAGATCCTGCCGCCGTGGCCTTTGAAGCCATGGACTTGGCTTTGCGCGGCGGTTATGATGTACTGTATGTAGATACGGCAGGACGCTTGCAAACCAAGGTGAACCTTATGGAAGAGCTCACTAAAATTCGCAATGTTATAGCCAAAAAACATGCAGGGGCGCCCCATAGAAGCATTTTAGTTGTAGATGCCACCACAGGTCAAAATGCCCTATCACAAACCAAGCTTTTTAAAGAAGCTGCTGGTATTGATGAAATTATTTTAAGCAAACTTGATGGAACTGCCAAGGGCGGCGTGGCTATTTCTGTGGCTTTACAATTTCAAATACCCATTACCTATGTGGGTCTTGGCGAAAAATTAGAAGATTTGCGCCCTTTCAATGGAAAGGATTTTGCATTAGCCCTTTTGGGTGTGAAAAATACGTCAGAATAATGACAAATTTTATGTCAAGGATAAAAGGGGAAGCGCATGCCTCCCCCAAAGATTTGTACGTTTTTTAATCTTCAAGCTGTTCTTGTTTGGTAACGCCTTCAGATTTAATGCGTTCCAAAAGCTCAGAAAATGTGGCTTTAACATGTTCGCGAATATCGCCAGCCACTATAAGAAAAAGTACGTCATCGCCGGGCTTGAACTGGCCTTCGCGAGCGTCCCAAACTATGGCAAAAATGCCGGGTTGTTGCTCCATTTCTTGGCAAATGGCGCGGATCTTCTCCTTATCTTGACGAATGGTAATGGAAGAAACAGTTTTATGGTCATTGCGTGACCAGCCGCGCACCACACCATTGTGAATGAGCATCATGCCCACATTATCTGCAAAGCCGGGACGTTGTTTTAATTCAGCAAGCGCTTTATTTATATCCATTAGAGAGCTCCTTTTTTATTATGAGGTAAACCTATGGCCGTTTTTAGTGATTTATTAGCCAAGCTGCCTAAGAGTACAGAAACCCGCATGAGTGCGCAAGGGTATGTATTGTGGTTTTCGTGGCAAAATGACCTTGACCCTGTAATAAATCAAACGCTCCAAAACTATGGCGGCATGTTCATTGAAAAAGACTTTGAACAGTCTGCATGGTTTTTCTTTAATAAAGACGTTTTTTTAGCCCTAGCCCGTCTTTCTGTTTGGGCAAAATTTAATCCCCTCACGGCCTCTGTGCAACTTATGATGGGGAGATTGCAATTTGGCTTGCGTCAAGAAATCTCCATCAGCATTGATTCAAAGCTTGAAGAACAAGAAATGTTCCCCGGTAAAAGTTTTGAAGTAGAAATTCACTCCAAAGCCATGGAAGGGGATACCAACTTTGCCGGTATTACCTTTGTAAAATCGCCTTTAAAGCAAGGTATGGCCATTGCGGAGTGGTTTACCATTGATGCCGACACCCGCCTACCTTATACCTCTTCGCAAGGCTGGTATGGTATTTGGCGCCCCCTTGGCAATCAACTAGACCCTGCCTACCAAAAAGCTTGGCCACATATGCAGCAAGTGCTTATTGACTCGCTAAAAGAGCATAAGCTGAAATTTGTCATGCAAGACAATTTTATTATGTTTTCCATCGACAATCTTTTACTTATGCGTGCGTGGTTGCGCGAAGTCTTGCGCCGTGTAGATGAGGTAAAAAATTTAAGTAATGAAAAGTTTTGGCCTTTCTTAACTGTTATTATTGACCGTAAAGGCATGAACTTTAACGGCGACTTGTATAAAAAAGTCGGACTGCAATGGACACGTTTAAGCCCTGACAACCCTTATATGAGTTATCGCACGGCCTATTTGCTTGGCGATGGCTTTAAAGTACAAGACATACGTTTTTCTAATAATCATACGTCCATGGATGCATGGTGCACGGTGGCCCTTGGCGAAGTGGCTGCCGGATCGCCCGCCATTCATTTGGTCATGGCAGCGCAGCTTTTAGCCTCTGACGACCCACCATGCTTTTTTTGCGGTATAAATACGCACAAAAATCAAGACTGCCCAACCCTTGGTTTAAAGGCCTTTGCCTGTGACACTGCCACTTCTGGTAGTAATATGGACATTGACGCCATGAATACGGCTTTTCGCGAAATAGCCAAAAGTGCTGGTAGCGATGATAGCATTCCCTATGCGCAAATTTTGGCCAGCAATGATGACAGGGCAGAAATTCTTAAAGCCATCTTTGACGTGAATTTTTATTCGCAAGTGCGCTCCATGCCGCATATGTGGCTTACCAAAGGCTTAAACCTTGGTAAATTTAGAGAAGAAATAGAGCTTGAGCGCGATGACCACATGGTGTGGGATGTTTTTGATAAATTTATGAAGTTAGGGGGCACCACAGCAGCGCCGCTTATTGTAGACTTACAAGAACTTATCAGCCGCAACCCACGAGAAATGCGCCTGCGCACCCTGCAAGGCTTTATGCATTTGTATATGGGCGACTATCCTAAAGCTCAGGCGGCCTTTAAAGAAGCTGCCACCCTTACGGGCGTTCCGGCTTTGCAAGCATGGAATGAATATTTACAAGCACGTATTGCAGAAGTACGCGAAGAATATCTTGATTCCATTGCGCAATATGGGCAAATTCAAAGAATTATGCCACAGTGGAAATCCATTGATTACAGACGTATAGTATGTAAGGTAAAGATGGGATTTGTGGAGCAAGAGCTCTCTAGCATTGGCAAGCTCGTCATGGATGATATGTATTATTTTAATCGCTTTTTGCTAGACCCCGAATTGGGTCGCGGGCGACTTATGATTTTAACGCATCTCTACCCCATTTGGCGTGACGCTGAGCAAAGGGCAGAAATAGAAGCTAAAAAAGCTTCTTTGCTTAACGAAAAAGCAGGCTTGTGGTTTCCCCCTGTGCATCCAAGCTATATGCTTATGCAGTCCATGCTTCAAGATCTTATGCAAGTGGCAGGCACTAAAAACTATATTACTTTTTTAGAAGTTATACGTCAGCGTCCCTTATTAGAAAAGAAAATTGAGGAAGTTATTCAGCGTCAGGTAGAAGATTTGCAAGGACGCTATAAATTTTACCTTTCAGAGTTACAAAATGTTCGCGATGAAGCGGCTTGGTTTCCCTTTCCTAAGCTTTTAAAAGATTTTAGTGATGAGTTTAACCAAGCGGCAAGTATGCTCAATTGGGCTTTTGCCAGCAACTTCCACGAGGCGCATAATTTTCAACAAGCGCAAAAAACCATGACAGAGCTCGAAGAGCTTTTGCGTAGTTTGAAAAAAAGGCTCAAGACATTGCGCGCCATGCGTGATGGCACTCTGTTTACCATGACCTTTATCAAAACTTTCATCTGGATAGCAGGCATTAGTTTGTTGATTTCCTTTGTAACGGTACCCTCTATTGTGCTTTTTGGCGATTCTGTGGGGCTTGGCTGGCTTAGAGATATTTTAGCCACGCAACAATGGGAAATACAAAAAGTTTTAGTAGGCATTATTCTTATTGTTTCTTTTGGTCTTGCCATGTTGCGCTCTACAGTCACCTTTGAGCGCCAACGTGATAAATTCCTTTTGCAGGCCAAAGACCAAAGAGAGCGCTTGCAAGAAGAGCGCCTTGAACGTATACGCAAGAAAAAACAGGCCGAAGCAGAGCGTGCCGCTCAGGCTCGCAAAGCTGCAAAAGAAAATGAATTGCGTCGCCGTTACGAAGAAGGCAGACAGCGATAAAGTAAAGGAATACCATGAAACATATTCGTATAGCACAGGCACTAAGCGCCGCACAGCCCATGGAAAACTTGGTAGTAAAGGGCTGGGTACGCACCCGCCGTGACGCCAAGGGCTTTAGCTTTTTAGAGCTTAATGACGGTTCTTGTTTAGCTAATATTCAATGCATTGTAGACGAGGGCACCCCCGCCTACGCCGCCATGCAAGATGTAAATACCGGCGCTGCCGTAGCCATAGAGGGCGCCCTTGTGGTATCACAAGGCAAGGGGCAAAGCTTTGAAGTGCAAGCCCGTAATCTTACAGTATATGGCCTTGCTGACCAAGAGACCTTTCCCTTACAGAAAAAGCGTCACTCCGACGAGTTTTTGCGCACCATTGCCCATTTGCGTTCGCGTACCAATAAATTTGGCGCAGCCTTTCGCATTCGCTCCGAAGCTGCCATGGCTGTGCACGATTATTTTCGCCAAGAGGGCTTTTATAATGTGCATACCCCCATTTTAACAGGCTCTGACTGCGAAGGCGCCGGCGAAATGTTTCGCGTAAGCAATTTAGCTTTAGGTGAAAAAGATCTAAGCAAAGACTTTTTTGGCAAAGAGTGCAATCTTACCGTTTCGGGACAATTAGAAGCCGAAGCCTTAGCCTTAGGGCTGGGGCGTGTGTATACTTTTGGCCCTACCTTTAGGGCAGAAAATTCTAATACACCACGCCATGCTGCAGAATTTTGGATGATTGAGCCAGAAATGGCCTTTGCCGACTTGCACGATGATATGGATCTTGGCGAAGGCCTGACCTGCCATGTTATTGAGCATGTGCTAAGCAAATGTTCTGCTGATGTTGAGCTTTTTAACAAATTTGTAGATACCGAGCTTACTGCGCGTCTAAAAAACATCGTAAGCAAACCTTTTGCTCGCGTAGCTTACCGCGAAGCTGTAGAGATTTTACAAAAATGCGGTAAGAAATTTGAATTCCCTGTAGCTTTTGGTACAGATTTACAAACCGAGCACGAGCGCTATTTAGCCGAAGAGCATTTTAAGCACCCTGTTATTGTCTATGATTACCCTAAAGATATTAAAGCATTCTACATGCGCCTCAATGACGATGGGCAAACCGTAGCCGCCATGGATGTGCTGGTGCCGCGCATTGGCGAACTTATTGGCGGCTCTCAACGCGAAGAGCGTTTAGACGTGCTGGAAAAACGTATCTTAGACATGGGACAAAGCCTCGACGATTTTTGGTGGTATTTAGACTTACGTCGCTTTGGCTCTGTACCTCATGCTGGTTTTGGCCTTGGCTTTGAACGTTTGCTCATGCTACTTACAGGCATTAGCAATATACGCGATGTTATACCCTTCCCCCGAACTCCGGGACATTTAGAATTCTAAAAAATTAAGGGAGCCGTAGCGCTCCCTCAGACTGATGACAAACCCCACTACACGGGGTTTGCGCCGCTATTGTCAGCAAAGCTGCCAAGCGGAAAGGCACAAAAATCAATCGTTTAACGGCGCAAGTGAATTGCGC
>CAYJND010000030.1:0-17521 GCA_964371565.1 uncultured Desulfovibrionaceae bacterium | reverse complement strand
TGATATCTTGTAAAAGTTGCCAAAAGGTGTTTTGACCAAGGTGAAGAAGGCGTAAAAATTGTTTTTGCATGTATGCTCCTTATACACCCCGTTATGCGACGAGGCTAAATTGGGTCTGTAAAAATACAACGCGTCTTTGTTACCTCATTATGACCCTGCGGCGCAAGAGCTGCAAAGCAAAAAGAATATTATTTATAAGGCTCAAAAAAAATATGGTAAAAAAAATACATAGTTCATGGCAAAGGCAGTATCGCAATTCTTTACAGGCCAAAGAGGGTGAACACGCTTTTCAAATGGTGCTTGGCGAAAGCGATTTGCGCATTATTGCCGCTTTGGCAGAAGATGCCAGCTTTGCAAGTTATGAAAAACTAACCCAGAACATGCTCACAAGCCTTGAACAATTACGCGCCGACATTCGCTCGTGGGCTAGGCTTTACCCCGAATTTCAAAACTCACTGGCACCACTCCCCTTACCTAGCGGCGCACCGGAAATTATACGCCGCATGTATAGGGGCGCAGAACAAGCAGGCGTGGGGCCTTTTGCCGCCGTGGCTGGGACGGTGGCGCATATGCTTGGCGAAGCCCATGCCCACAAAGCCCCTAATCTTATCATTGAAAATGGCGGCGATGTGTATATGTTTTCTACCAAAGATAGAGTGGTGGCGCTTTTAGCAAGCCCTCAAGAGAGTACACAAGAGGCAGACGGGGCAGTAGCAGATGTTACCAGCCTTGGCCTTGAGCTTAAAGCCGAAGATTTTCCCTTAGCTTTGTGCGCCTCTTCTGCCACCATTGGCCATTCGCTAAGTCTTGGGCATGGCGATTTAGCTGTGGTGCGAGCCCGTGACGGCGCTTTGGCTGACGCTGTGGCAACAGCCCTTGGCAATAGAGTGCGCGCAGAAAGCGCAGTACAAGAGGCTTTAGATTTTGGGCAAAGTATAGAGGGTGTGGACGGACTTTTTGTGCAATGCGGTGAGGCCCTTGGCCTTTGGGGCGCCATGGAATTGGTAGCGGTTACAGGCTAAGTGCCTCGCTAGAGTATGCATGCTTGAAAATAAAGCTTAAGGCAAAAATTTATTTTTCTTGCGTCGACTACATCAGGCGTAAAAAATGTATACAAAACAGTATTGTGAAAGATGTCACACCTCTGCATAAAAAAATGTTTGCCTTTTATGGCATTTGTGCTAGCTTTTAGTGTAGGTTTAGTTTTGTTCTCACATTAACGCATCCTAATTGGGAGGAAAGATGAAAAAGTTTTTAACGCTTCTTTGTGTCTTAATGCTCTCTCTTGCTGGCGCCGTAGTGGCTTTTGCCGGAGAAATTAAAGTGGGTCTTATGTGCCCCCTTACCGGTAAATGGGCCTCTGAGGGCCAAGACATGAAAAACGTGGTTTCCATGATGGTGGAAGAAATCAACGCTAAGGGTGGTATCAAAGGTGATACCATTAAACTTATTGTTGAAGACGATGCCGGCGACCCACGCTCTGCCGCCCTTGCCGCACAAAAGCTAGCTTCTGCTGGCGTGGTAGCTGTTATTGGTACCTATGGCTCTGCCGTTACCGAAGCTTCACAAAATATTTTGAATGAATCAGAAATTGTACAAATAGCCACCGGTGCTACCTCTGTACGCTTAACGGAAAAAGGCCTTAAAAACTTCTTCCGTACCTGCCCTCGCGATGATGCCCAAGGCATTGCCGCCGCCAATACCATTTTAAAAAATGGCTACAAATCTATTGCTTTATTGCACGACAACTCTTCATATGCCAAAGGCTTTGCCGAAGAAATCAAAGCTATTCTAGATGAAAAAGGCGTAAAAATTGTATTCTACGATGCCTTAAGCCCCGGCGAGCGTGACTATAACGCTATTTTAACAAAATTGCGCTCTGCCAAGCCCGAAGCTGTGTTCTTTACCGGTTACTATCCTGAAGCTGGCATGCTTTTACGTCAAAAAAGCGAAATGGGCTGGGATGTGCCCTTCCTTGGTGGCGACGCTGCCAATCACCAAGATCTCGTGAAAATTGCCGGTAACACCGCGGCTAAAGATTTTATCTTCATCAGCCCGCCATTACCCCAAGATTTGGACTCTAAAGAAGCTGCCAAGTTCTTAGCCGACTATAAGGCCAAGTATAATGCAATTCCTTTATCTGTATACTCCATTCTTGCCGGTGATGCTTTCAAAGCCTTAGTAGCCGCTTTTGAAGCTGGCAATAAGACCTCTGAAGCCATTATGGAATTCTTACCTACCCTTAAAGGTGTTCCCGGATTTTCTGGTGAAGTGGGCTTTAATGCCAAGGGCGACCGCGTGGGCGAGTTCTATCGTACCTATATTGTAGACGATAAGGGCGCCTTTATATTGCAACCCCTTTAATAGATAAATAGATGTCTTGAGACTGGGGAAGGCCTCTAGGCCTTCCCCTTTTTTTATACCTTAAAGCTTATCAAAGATAGAGCCCTTACCGGCAAAGAAGAGTTTTTCGTGCAGGCGCGCCGCAGAGGCATCGCTCATGCACGCAATATAGTCGCAAATAACGCGCATTTGCGCCGCTTCGCTTTCTTGCTTTTGATACTGCTTTTGCACATCCCAAGGCAGAAGCTTCTCGGGATTAGAGGCAAAAATATCAAAAAGCTCTACCACGATTTTGCGTCCACGAAATTCTTGAATTTGCAAATTAGGCGAAGAAATAACTAAATCAAAAACCAAATCTCCCATAAGATTTTGCAAATCTCCTGCGGCTTCTTCAAAATGGGCGCGATAATTTATAAGCGGGCACGTGCTATCAATGCCGCTTTCGCGCACAAGGGTATGGGTAATCATATAATGCACAAGGCCGCCAATGCGCCCTTTGCGCAAATATTCTTCTTGAGAAAAAATATCTTGCGCCACTTCATCGGCAGAAAAACCGCAAGCCAAAAAGATATCTTTTTTGCCGCGCATGTAGTCTTCCCACATATCACGGCTGAGCATACCAAGGGCCACAGCATCTTCCAGATCGTGCAAGCCATAAGATATATCGTCAGACAAATCCATAATGGACGCATCCAGCGATTTATGCAGCGTTTTTTTATGCTTTGGCTTTTTCGGTTGTGATGGATCTATAGCAGCACAAAACTCTTTAGCCGCAGCCCCAAGAGGCTCAAACATCCAGTCCACTACCTCTTGCTCTGCATCGTGATAGCATTTAGGTGGCAATTGCTCTTTAGATTTAAAAAGCCAGCGCGGCGAGCTAGTATACTCGGCATAGGCATTTTCATTAACTAGGGCAGAATAAGCGCCGGGATATTTTAACACCCCAAGCAAAAGGCGGCGCGTGGGGTTTAGCCCATGATTTTGCGTATATTGTTCTAATAAAGATAATATGCGCAATGTTTGCCCATTGCCCTCAAAGCCGCCATAGTTGCGCATACAAAAATTCAGCGCCGTTTCACCGCCATGCCCATAGGGCGGGTGCCCAAGGTCATGGGCTAAGCAAATGGCAGAAAGTAATTTACTGTCTGGCAAGGCTTCTTCTATGGCAGTGCCCACATAACGCTCTTGCAAATATTTAATAATACCAGAACTTACCTGCGCAACTTCCATAGAGTGGGTTAAGCGTGTGCGGTAAAAATCGCTTTGTCCAAGATCCATAACTTGGGTTTTTGATTGCAATCGACGAAAGGCCGCCGAGTGAATAATGCGCGCATAATCGCGATCCCATGGGGAGCGCACATCATGGGCTCTTTGTGGCGGGGCAAGGCGCCGTTCTGTCCACGGGGCTTGCCAATTCTTATGAGTTGACGGCATAGATTCTCCATTCATAGGCGGCTCAAAAGCACATGCGTTTTATGGGGTTGGGGTGCGTTTTTTATCTAAGTAAAAAACATTAGGGCAAAAAACACACCCCACAAAGCATAGTGCTTTTACAGCGTAAAGTTAGGGAAGCACGTTGATAATATAAGCATCTTCTAGCTTTAAATACTTTTGCGCCACACGGCGTAGGTCTTGTGCCGTAAGTTCCTTGGCTTTAGCTATGGTCTTTTTTCTAAAATCAAGGTCATGCCCCAAGGTCAAACGCATGGCGGCCTCGTGTGAGCGGCTACGCAAGCTTTGGTTTGAGCGGTAAAAGTCCCCTTCCATTTGATTTTTGGCTCTTTGCACCTCAGCCTCTGGCAAAAGGTCTTTTTGCAAGTTCACAATAATTTCTTTAAAGCCCTTATGCGCCTGCTCTACCTTTTGCGGCTCTGTACCCATATAAAAGAGCAAATAGCCTGTGGTTGGTAAAAAGGATTTATTGGCAGTAACACTATAACCAAGGCCTTGGTTGTCGCGCAGCTCCCTAAAAAGCAAACCACTTTGCCCCTCTAAGGTTAGTTGCAAAAGCTCCAAAGCCGCCGCATCGCTATGATCGCTGGGCACGGTCTTAAAAACTAACATATGATGGGCTTGGTCGCGACCAGGCACATGCACTTCAAGATTTTTTTCTTTGCCCCATGTGGGTGCACCCACTTCTATTTTGGCCTGACTAGGTTTTGGCAAATTTTGGGCAAAAGCTAACACTTCTTCTGCATCAAAATCTCCCGCCACAGAAAGCACCCAAGGCTGCGCAATTTGTTTTTTCCAAAAAGCTGCCACATCTTGCGGGGTATAGGCTTCTACTTTATCTATATCCCCTAAGCTCTTAAAACCATAGGGGTGCTCTTCGCCAAAGAAAAAAGGTGCCATTTTAGAAAAGGCATAGCCAAGGGGCTGGTCATCACGCGAATGAATGGCAGCCATTTGATTTTTCTTTTCACGCGCCACTTCATCGGGGCTTAAAGCCGGGTGTTTGAGTACATCTTGTATAAGGGCAAACATATCGCCATTAAAGCGCGATGGTTGCTTTGAACTAAGCCAAAACACTTGCCGCCCTGCCCCTGCCCCTAGCGAAGCCACACGCTCAGCTAAAAACACATCTATCTCTTGCGAGCTTTTGCTTTGCGTACCAGAGGTGAGCACGGAGGATGTAAGCGTAGCTAAGCCCTGCTTACCACCGCTTAAAGCATTGCCGCCAGAAAGATAAAAATCCAGCGCCGTATAGGGCAAGGTGGGGTCTGGTATCAGCACCACGGTGCGCCCCTGACCAAGGTCTATAATGGTGGTTTCACCTGTATTTTTTTGGTCTGCACTTTGCTTTTGCATTTTTTTAGCAGGCCAATTTTTCTTTACTATACCTTGCAAATCTGGCAGCTCTGTACCCTTTGGCGCAAGCACCGCCACATGCAGGCGCTGCGATACAAACCATGTATCCAATGCATTTTGAATTTCATGCAATGTCACCTGATCCATGGCGGTAAGAAAGTTCTTCTCCCCTTGTTCACCGCCTAAAAAGAGCTCTGTATAGCCCTTCCACGAGGCTAGGCCAGATAAAGTTTCTTTAGCGCGATGGGTGCTATCTTCCATTTGCAATTTAGCCCTATCAAGCTGCTTATCTGTAAAAGACTTTGCCGTTAAGCTTGCCATGTCTTTGGTAAATTCTTGCCAAAAGGCTTCTACATTTTTAGCCTCAAGCTCTACCGTCACATACAAAAGCCCCACGCGCTCAAAGCCATAATTAGCCACAGAAATGGAGTCTACCAATTGCATATCATATTTATATTTTTTATACAGATACGAAGTAGCATCGCCGCCCAGCACCATACTTAAAATATCAAGGGGCACGCTACGCACATCGGTGAGCCCCGGCACAGGCAAAGCCATGCCCAAATAGACTTTATTCCACGCACCCTCTTGCACATGCACAGTGCTATGGGTCAAATCTGCGGCATTTATGGGCTGCACGGGCGTTATTTCTGTGGTATTTTGCAATTGTCCCAATAGCATTTGGCTCATTTCAAGCACTTTTTGCACATCCACATTACCCACCACCGTCAAAAGCATATTTTGCGGCTGATAGTATTTAGCGATATATTGACGCATGGACTGCGGCGTGACAGCCTTAATGGTTTCTTCAAAGCCAATGATAGGGTGATCATAGGGCGTGCCCTGTAAGGCGGCGGTATGTAGCTCTTTAAAAATTCTTTGCCCAGGGTTATCTTGCCCGCGTTGCAGCTCTGACAGAATAACCTCTTTTTCTGATTCTAGCTCATTGCCATCAAGAGTGGCATGAAAAGCCATATCTTTAACTATATCTATACCCAGCGCCCAATGCTCAGAGGGCATATCTGTTTGATACACAGTATAATCAAAGCTGGTGGCGGCATTAAGATAGCCTCCGGCGGCTTCCACCTCTGCAGAAATAGCCCCCTTGGGGCGTCTTTGTGTGCCCTTAAACACCATATGCTCTAGCACATGGCTAATGCCCGCATCTTCTGGGCTTTCATTGGCAGAGCCTGTTTTTACATAAAGACGGGTAGACACTAAGGGAAAACGATCATCTTTAAGTATGTATACTGTCAGACCATTCTTAAGCACTGTAATGTGTGCATCAGAGTGTGGCATAAAAGCAGGCGCTGCTGACGTGGCTGGCGCTACAGATGCAGCAGATGCAGGAAAAAACGCCCCTGCACAAGACAATAAAGCCATAAGAACTCCTAAGCCGCATGGGGCGGTGATTTTTTGTAAAATATTTTTTGGCATATATGCTCCTTTTTAATACTACTAAGCAGTAAGAAATAAGTCTGTTATAAGCAAATGCAAGTATAAGGGCATAAAAAAGGATAGGCAAAACCTATCCTTAGAATCCTGGCAAAGTTTGCTGGGTGAAAACCTTTTGTGAACAAAAGGTTCTTCCCCCAGACCCCCTTTCCAAAAAACTTTCATTGCGGCGCCAGATTTTCTTTGAGAGTAGCATGTTGCCGCAACAAAAAATTATAAAATACGTATTATTTGAACGCTCTTTAAAAAATGAAATTTCATTTTATAATTTTTCAAAGATGTTTTTCCTCTATGCTTTGCCATTAGCGTAAAATTTGCTGTTCTCTATAGGCGGCATAGGCCTCGCGCATGGCAATATAAGGGTCTACAGAAATGGCTTTGGTATCGGCATATAGGGGTAACACATTATCTAAATCGTTAAAATACAGCCCGCCATAAGCAAAGGTAGTGGACATGGTAGGGTCTAAATACAGAGCTGGATCAATGAAATAATCCACCGCTGTGCCCACTGCCCCGCGTAAGGAGCTAGGCCCCAAAATGGGCAGTACTAAGTAAAAGCCCTTACCTACACCCCAAGAGGCGAGGGTTTGGCCAAAGTCTTCGCCCTCACGCGTATAGGGCACCACGGTTTTTTTATGCTTTGCCACATCAATAAAACCGCCCATACCCACGGTGGTATTGACCAAAAAGCGACTAAATTCCACCCCAGCCAATTGCACCTTGCCTTGTAATAAAGCATTCACAAAGCGCACAGGGAAAAGCAAATTATTAAAAAAGTTGCTGAGTCCGCTTTGCACGTCATCTGGCATAACAAAGTCATAAGCAGAATAAAGCGGCGTAGCTACATACAGATAAAAAATATCGTTAAAGCCAAACCAGAATCTATTCCATGGCTCAAGGGGGTCATTAATGCCCTGCACTGGCGTAATGTCGTAATCATCTAGCTCGCCATCTTCCAAGTCTTTATTAAGCTTTTTAATAACGGGGGAATTTTGCATACGCCCCTGCTCATACTCAGCTTGTCCGGCTACGTGATTTAAATTATTAGCATATGCCGCAGGCGCTACTGAGCTACAAAGCACAGCCGCTATAAGTAAGCAAGCAATATTAGTTTTCATAACTTCCCTTAGATACCTCTGCGGCTCTTTCGCGCACGCGGGCAATTAACTCTTCTGGCGAGTCTTTTTGCAAAGCATCGTTAAATTGCGAGCGATAATTTTTTACAAGGCTAATGCCCTCTACCAGCACATCATAAATACGCCATGTGCCATTTTTGGGCAGCATACGATAATTCATGGGGATTTTTTTATTACCCTTAATGGTCAAAGTGGTACGCACTTCAACGCGCGTGCCCTTGCTATTGCTTACTATACCATCGTAAGTGATCACTTCGCCGCTATAGCCATCGATGCGATCTAAATAGGTGGCAAAAAGTAAGGCCGCAAAAGCTTCAGTAAAAGCTTCACGCTGGGCAGGGGTAAAGTTTTTCCAATAGGCGCCCACGGTACGCTGAGAAAACTCTGCAAAGTCAAAGGTGGTATACACTTCTTTTTCTATGCTTTTATTCAGCTGTGCACGCTTTTCAGCATTTTTATAATTAGGGTCTTTAATATAATTTACAATGCGCTCTACCGAAACTTGTAAAATCTTTTGCGCATCTTCTGGGGTGCTGGCTAGGGCTAAAGAAGCACAAAGCAAAATACCCACACAAAGTACCGATACTAAAAAAGAACGACGCATTACACCCCTCCAAAGGCAAATTTACTAATTAACGATTCAATGTCTAAGGCTGACTCTGTATCTACAATTTCATCCCCGTCAGCCAACAGCTCGTCAGAGCCACCCAATGCGAGGTTAATATATTTGTCACCAATAAGGCCACTGGTTTTCACCGAGGCTATGGTATCTTCTGTTAGAGCTATACCCTCATCCATATATAATGTCACTATGGCTTGAGAGGTTTTTACATCTAAAGCTATATCTGTAACGCGCCCCACTTCCACACCAGCCATTTCTATACTAGCGCCAGCTCGCAGACCAGATACTGATGAAAAACGGGCACTTAACTCATAACCATCACCGCCAAGCACTTCCATCTTACCAAGTTTTATGGTGAGATAACCTATGCATAATAAGCCTAGCAATACAAAAATGCCCAAATTAATTTCACGAGATGTATTCATAAAGCCCCTACTTTGTATTATTCCTGCATCCAAGCTTGCAAAGCCGCTTGAACCGCTGGGTCTTGTTCTTCAAAATGCCCCAACTCCCCTTGCCCCAAAGGCTCAGGTTTACGAGCTAAAAAGTCTTGTATATATGTATCTTGCACATTTTTAAGTTCTTGCCATGAGCCGCAATAGGCAAGCTTACCTTCATGCAATACCAGCACATGGTCAGCTATACACTTAAGGCTAGCCAAATCGTGGCTTACCACCACCATAGTCATGGCAGGAAAAGCCTTTTTCATATCAAGCAAAAGCTCATCCATTTGCGCCGAGGTAATGGGATCAAGCCCAGAAGTGGGCTCATCGCAAAAAAGCACCGGAGGATCGGTGATAATAGCTCTTGCAAGGCCGGCTCTTTTGCGCATACCGCCAGAAAGCTGACTGGGATAAAAATGTCCAAAATCTCCAAGGCCTACCAAGCGCAAAGTGCGCAGTGCGGCTTTTTCTATATGCGCCTTAGATAATTGTGTATGCTCATATAAGGGCAAAGCCACATTATCAAGTAAGGTTAAAGCACCCAAAAGAGCCCCGTCTTGAAAGAGCATACCCATACGGCGACGCAAGCGGCGAAATTCTTTATCGGGCAAGCTAAAAATATCTGTATCGCCCAAAAATATCTTGCCCTCGCTGGGGCGAGATAGGCCTACAAGGTGACGCAATAAGGTAGATTTACCACTACCAGAGCCACCCACAATGGCGGTAATTTTTCCTTGCGGCATATGGGCATTAATATGGCGCACCACCACATGATTTTCATAGCCAATGCTGCAATCTTTAAGAGTAATAGTCGTATTTTGCATGATTTTTTCCTAAAGTAACAGCGAGGTCAGCACATAGTCTGCCACTAAAATAAGGCTAGAGGCCAGCACCACCGCCGAAGTAGTGGCATTGCCCACCGCAGCAGGCCCCACACTGTCGGTGCGTAAATGGGCATAATAGCCCTGATGACAACACACAGTGGTTACCAGCACCCCAAAGGTCAGCGCCTTGGCAAAGCCGCCCATCACATCAGACATGGTTACGGCGCTTTGTATTTGATAAAAATAAGCCCCTTCATTAATGCCTAGCATCAGCACGCCCGTTAAGTAACCACCTAAAATACCAATGACATTAAAAATTGCTGTCAACAAAGGAAAGGCCAATAAAGAAGCCAATAGACGCGGCGTTGAAAGATAACCAATGGGCTGAATATCCATAACTTCCAAGGCGTCCACCTGATCTGAAATACGCATAACACCTATTTCTGCCGTCATGGCAGAACCTGCGCGCCCCGTAAGCATAATGGCTGTAAGCACTGGGCCAAGCTCGCGTATAAGCGTTAAGGCCACCGCCGCCCCAAGCATGCCTGTAGAGCCAAATTTCACCAAGGTATAATAGCCTTGTAAGCCCAAAACCATGCCGCAAAAAACACCAATTAGCATGATGAGAAACAAAGACTTAGAACCTATGGCATAAAGCTGCATGCGGCATTTTACAAAAAGATGCGGCGTAGCAAAACTTTGACGTAGTGACACTAAGAAAAAGCTAAAAAGCGAGCCCATGGTGCCTAAGCAGTGCAAGCTCATTCGCCCCACTTGAGCACAAAAAGAAAGTATCCACGTCATATTTTTTACTACGCCTTACATTACGGTGTTACAGTTTTTTTGCCTTGTAAAACAGGCTTACCAAGTTTGAGCTCTACCATGCGCTGCTCTAAAGCTTGGCCTTGTGCTGTGGTGCCACGCATGTGCACAGAAACCTTTAAATAACCACCAATTTTAGACATACGCGTACGTAAGCCCTCGCCCTCAAGCTTAGCCCTAAGTTTATCCACAGCGCCTTCATCTTTAAGCGATGCCACCTGATATTCAAAATCATACAAAATGGTAGCGGGATCCACAGGCACTGCAGGCGTTGTAGGTACTGGCTGTGCGGCAGCTGTAGCTTGCCCTGTAGCGGCTGAAGCTGGCGAAACAGTAATAGTTGGTGGCGGCGCCGCAGCAGTTGATGACTGAACGGCGGGCGTATTTTTTCCCTTTAAGGCTGTGGCGTATTTAAGCTCTTCTGCCGTCATCACCTTTTCTGTGCTGGTGCTTTGAGCAGAATTTTCTGCTTGAGCTTCAGCTTGCGCCTTATTTTGAGACGGGTTTTGCCCCTGCACGGCATTTTTAGCCGCAGCCAAAGCCGCCGCCACGGCAGCATCTTGCTCTTCCGCAATTTCTGCCAAGGTGGGTCTTGAGCTTACATCATCGCGCCCCACAATAACCCCCATCATAAAGGCCACCACCACACAGCCCACCAAGGCTGTAAGGGCAGTCATTAACGATGAAAAGCCTAGAGTCACGGTAAAGGCGCCGCCCTTGGCAGGTTCAGCTTCAGGAGCTTTACGGGTGGCGCCCTCCACCTTGGTTTTCACCTCAGTTTCGGGCGCTTTTTCGGTATTTCTTGTATTTTGTGCCATATGTAGCCAACACCTTTTTAACAGTATTAGTTTTTACCTTACGGCATTTACATAGCTTCGGGCGCAGACACACCAAGCAAATCTAGCCCCGTGGCTAGCATGGTACCCACAGCGCGCAAAGCGGTTAAACGCGCCTTGGCAAGCTGTGTATCTTCCTCTTGCAAAATGTGATGTTTGGCATAATAACTATGCAAAGATGCAGCGCATTCAGACAAATAATGACTCACAAAATGCGGCCCCAAGTTTTGCGCGGCTAATTTTATCACATGGGGAAAACGCGCCGCCATGCGTATAAGCGCCAAATCATCGGCATGGGTCAGTGCCTGCACATCAGCCATGGCAGAAGTTGCGGGCAATGTTAAGCCTCTTTCTTCACAACGGCGTAATAAAGCACAAATTCTTGCATGGGCATATTGCACATAGTACACAGGATTTTCCATGCTACGCTGCTTAACAAGCTCAAGGTCAAAATCTAGCGGGCTGTCGCTTTTGCGCGATAAAAACATAAAGCGCGCGGCATCTACACCCACTTCAGCCACCACATCGGCCAAAGTTTCAAAGGTGCCGGCGCGGGTAGACATGCTCACGGGCTTGCCGTTTTCAAGCAGATTTACCAATTGAATAAGCACCACATCAAAGTCTTTTTGCTCATGCCCAATGGCTGTGATAGCCGCACGCATACGCGGAATATAGCCATGGTGATCAGCGCCCCACACATCAATAAGATAGTCAAAGCCGCGCTCAAATTTATGATGATGATAAGCAATATCCGAGGCAAAATAGGTTAAAGAGCCGTCAGATTTACGCAAAACTCTATCTTTGTCATCGCCAAGGCTTTCGGTGGCAAACCACAAGGCATCATCTTTTTCATAAGAAAGACCAGCTTCTTTCAAAGCCGCAAAGCCGGCATCAATGGCGCCGCGCTCCACCAAGGATTTTTCCGAAAACCACACATCATGGCCTACGCGAAAATCTTTTAAATCCTGCTTAATGCCATCCATAATGCTATTCATGGCGTATTCATAGCAAATATCTTGCGCTGTGGCGTCATCTTTTTGCAAAAGCTCTGGGTCTTTATCCAGCATTTCTTTGGCAATATCAATGATGTAAGAGCCTTTATAGTAAGATTCTGGCCACTGCACATCAAGTCCGGCTAACTCACGGGCGCGCAACCATACAGAAAAGCCCAAAAGGCGCATTTGATTGCCGGCATCGTTGATATAATATTCCGTAGCCACCTCATGCCCGGCAAAGCGCAAAATTCTGGCAACGCTATCGCCCACGGCGGCGCCGCGCCCATGCCCAATATGCAAAGGCCCTGTGGGGTTAGCAGAAACATATTCTACTTGCACTTTTTTCTTTTCATCAAGCACCTTGGCGCCAAAGTCTTTGCCCTGCGCTTCCATGTGCAAAAGATATTCTTGCCAAAATTCTGGTTTAAAAGTCACATTTAAAAAACCAGGGCCAGCCACATCCACAGCTTCAATATTGGGCATGATCAATAATTTTTCTGCAAGGCTTTCTGCCAAGGCGCGGGGCGCCATTTTAGCATCTTTTGCTAGCATCATAGCCACATTGGCGGCAAGGTCGCCCCCGTGTTTTGCATCTCTTGGCGGCTCAATGGTAACTTTAGCGGGGAAAGTAAGCCCCATACCTTGCACTATTTCTTGCAAAGCATTACGTAAACTTTGTATTGCGTCCATATTTTCCTCAAATCTATTTAAGACCATTGAACTTCTTGGTCAAATTCTGTCACACAAGCGGTAGTGGCTTTATCTTCACCCTCAGCAAGCACCGGCGCAAGGCAAGGGTTTACCATCTTAGAAAGCACAGCCTTGGGGCCCACTTCGACAAATTGGCGCATGCCGTCTTTCCACTGGCTTTGTATGGTGTCAATCCACTGCACCGAAGAGGTCATCTGCGCAATCATGCATTCGCGTAACAACTCTGCATCTTGCACAGCCTTGCCATGCACATTGCAATACACAGGCATAATGGGCTTTGACCATTGGGCTTTACGTAGCACCGGCGCAAGTTCCGCGGCGGCGTCGCTCATTAAGGGCGAGTGAAAAGCGCCGCTTACCTTTAAGGCAATGCCGCGTCCCTTAATCTCTTTTACACGGGCTAAAGCTAGCTCAATGCTTTGCTTGGTGCCACTTAGCACAAATTGCCCAGGGGTATTATAGTTAGCAACAAGCAACATTTCGCCGCTTTCTTCTGCTATTTCTCTGGCAAGCTCTTGCACTTTACCTTGCTCAAGCTTTAAAATAGCTGCCATGGCGCCCACGCCGTTGGGGTCTGCCTCTGCCATAAGGCGACCGCGCAAAGACACAAGCTCAAGCGCTTCGGCAAAAGTTAAAGCTTTAGCAGCTGCCAGCGATGCGTATTCCCCAAGGCTATGGCCTGCGGTACAAGCCACAGACACACGCCCTACCAAGGCTTGCCATAAGGCTAGATTCACCACGGTAAGAGCCGGTTGCAAAGCACGTGTATCGCTCATGGCGGTTTCATCGCCATCCCAATAAATTTCGCGCAAAGGTAGACTACTTATATTTTCAGCCTTTTTCCATAAATCCATAGCGTCAGCGCTGTGTTCAGCCAGGCGACGCCCCATACCGGACTCTTGCGCCCCTTGGCCAGGAAAAAGTAATGCAGTATTGGACATAGTGTTACTCCCAAAAAAATTATGCGATAGTATATGTTAGAGCGCTACAACATGCAAGTTTTCCCCCGCCTTTTGTCCCTTTTTTTTACATACACGACAAATGCCTTTTTACAGAAGTGCCTTTAGCTTCAAAGGCTTATTTTTTCAGATGTATTTTCAAATACAGTCAGATTTTTTATTTCACAAGAGAAGTATTTTTATGCTCACTTTACTTGCCAAAACCACCTAATTCCGATAATCTCACTGTGAATTTTACCAACATGGATTTTTCATATCTGTGTGGGTGTGTTTTTGGGTGTTTTTTTTAACGCTAGTACTTTATCTGCTTAGCAGCACAAGGAGTCATGTTCATGCCAGTTCCAATTCTTGTTAAAGAATCCCTCATACCGGGCAAAACAAGCAAGCTTGTTTTAGACGCCCCGCATGTGGCAAAAAAAGCTCAACCCGGGCATTTTGTTATGTTGCGCCTTACAGAAAATGGCGAACGCATACCTTTGACCATTGCCGACGCCGACCCTGAGGCCGGCACAGTTACCATTGTTTACATAGTTCTTGGCAAAAGCACAGCTTTGCTAGAAACCTATGAAGCAGGCGACACTATTTTAGACCTTTGTGGCCCTTTAGGTAAGCCTACGCATATTGAGAAAAAGGGTACCGCCATTTGTGTAGGCGGTGGTACTGGCATTGCCGCCATGCACCATATCGCCAAGGGACATCACCGCGCTGGCAATAAAGTTGTGGGCATCATTGGCGCCCGTAGCAAAGATTTACTCCTTTTTGAAAAAGAACTTTCTTCCTTTGTAGATGAATTACTTATCTCCACCGACGATGGTAGCTATGGGCACAAAGGCTTAGTAACAGAACTGCTTCACGACAGATTAGAAAAAGACAAAGACGTTTTTGAAGTGGTAGCCGTAGGCCCTGTCCCCATGATGAGTGCTGTAGCATCTACCACCAAGCCCTTTAATACCCCCACCACCGTGAGCCTAAACTCCATTATGGTAGACGGCATAGGCATGTGCGGCGCTTGCCGCGTCACCGTGGGCGGACAAACTAAATTTGCTTGCGTAGACGGCCCTGAATTCGACGGTCATCAAGTAGATTTTGCTGAATTACGTCGTCGCCTTTCTGCCTTTGCAGAACAAGAAAAAACATCCTTCGAACATTACAGGTGTACTTGCCATGGAAAATAATACTCCTAAAAAAGCCAAAAAAGTTTCCCTTCCGCGTACTGACATGCCCTGCTTACCAGCAGACATTCGTGCCCGCAATTTTGAAGAAGTAGCCATGGGATATACCCGTGAGATGGCCATGACCGAAGCTTCACGCTGTATTCAGTGTAAAAAGCCCAAATGCGTTTCGGGCTGTCCTGTAGAAGTGCCCATTCCTGAATTTATTGCAGCTGTAGCACGCGGCGATATGGACTCTGCCTACCGCATTATCAAAAGCACCAATAGTCTGCCTGCCGTTTGCGGTCGCGTTTGCCCCCAAGAAGTGCAATGCGAAGGCAAGTGTATTTTAGGCGTTAAGGGCGAGCCTGTAGCCATTGGTCGCCTTGAGCGCTATGTGGCAGATACCTATATTGCCACCACCGCTTGCGAACAAGTAACCGGTACCAATTCCTGCGCCTTGCCCCACGCAAACTTTAAAGTGGCTTGCCTTGGCTCTGGGCCTTCTTCCCTTACTGTTGCAGGTTATTTATCCTCCCGCGGCATTAAGGTAGATGTATACGAAGCCTTGCACGAGCCCGGCGGCGTGCTTATTTACGGCATTCCCTCTTTCCGTTTACCCAAAGACGTTGTAGCCACCGAGCTGAACGGCCTGCGCCTTACAGGTGTAGATTTTAATCTTAACTGGGTGGGCGGGCGCACCATTACTGTGCAAGATTTATTAGACGAAGGCTATAGTGCCGTCTTTATTGGCGTGGGCGCAGGTTTACCCATTTTCTTAAATATCCCCGGTGAAAACTATGTGGGTGTATTTTCTGCCAATGAATATTTGACCCGTGCCAACCTTGGTCGTGCGTACTTGTTCCCCGAACAAGATACGCCCATTTACCCCGGTAAAAATGTCACCGTTTTTGGCGCCGGCAACGTTGCCATGGACGCTGCTCGTACTGCCATGCGTCTTGGCGCAGAAAGTGTGCATATTGTGTATCGCCGTACCCGTGCAGAAATGCCTGCCCGTTTAGAAGAAATTCATCATGCCGAGGAAGAAGGCATTCAATTAGAAATGCTGGCCTCGCCTGTGCAATTTAACGGCGATGATAAACTGAACTTAAAGTCAGTAACCTTACAGCGCATGAAGCTGGGTGAGCCTGACGCTTCTGGGCGCTGCAGACCAGAGCCCATTGAAGGCGATATCTATGAACTACCTACCGATTTAGCCATTGTGGCTCTTGGTACCCGTTCTAACCCCATCTTATTGGACGCAACCCCTGGCCTTGAGCTGAATAAATGGGGCTATGTTACTGTAGATGACGAAACCGGCGAAACATCCATACCCAATGTTTTTGCTGGCGGTGACATTGTTACCGGCGCAGCTACGGTTATCCTTGCCATGGGCGCAGGACGCAAAGCCGCCCGTGAAATTTGCCGTCGCCTTTTGGGTGATGACAAGTAAATAATAAGAGCAAAAATACTGGGGGAAAACCTTTTTTGAAAAAAAGGTTTTCCCCCAGACCCGCTTTGCTCTCGATTTACGTATTTGCTCGTTCCTCGCAAACGTAAACACCTTCGGTGCCCTTTGGGTTCGACCTTTACAAAAAAAGAGAGCTTAGGCTAGACCCTAAGCTCTCTTTTTCTTAATTCTTAGGCAGTTTATAAAAAACTGCAAATAATAATCTTTGCATATAGCTTTTGCATAGAAGCTAAAATTACATCCCAATCTTGCTCTTCGCGCACAAAGTGCACAGCAAATTCATGGCTCATGTTACCTTGCAAAGCCTTTTCAAGCTCGGCAAAATATTTCTGCGCTTCTTCGCGTTCTAGCTGATACACATAGTTTACAAAGTCATCCATGGCTCCGGCAGTTACTAGTGAATCTACCTTGCCATAATGGCTTAAACTAGAAGCTATATGATACACGCCCTGCACATGAGCGCTTTGCTCCTGCGCAAGACTAGCAAGGCTAGCTATATCTGCCGCGCTTAAAGGCGTATCTTTACGTCCTTGGCACAGCACACATGTTTTTATACCAGATACTTGGCCAGTAGCACCAGACACACACCGCATGCTATAACGATGATGTCCTGACGTCTGCTCTTGGATATTTTGTTCCACATGATTTTCTCCTAAGCTCTACCCTATTATTTCAAGAAGTACATAACGACCCAAAGCGTCAATACCGCTTTAAGACCAGCCACCACAAAGCCCATGGCAGCGCCGGATAGACCTGCAGCTTTAATGTCTGAAAGCCGTGTGGTCAAACCAATGCTAGAAAAACCTAACAAGAAACACCAATCCATAAAAGTAGAGGCTTGCTTTACTTCTTGGGGCTCTAAAAAGCCTAAGGTATTTAAGGTAACAATAGCCAAAAAGCCCACTACGAAGACAGGGAATTTATCCACAATCATCTTCATTTTGC
>CAYJND010000029.1:0-18175 GCA_964371565.1 uncultured Desulfovibrionaceae bacterium | reverse complement strand
TTTTAAAGGGACAAACCTTTGCTCATGCCACGCATGATACAAATTCTTACTACTTATTTTGCATACTAGAGACCATGAGAAAAAAAGTACAATAAGAAAAACTAATATGCCATATAAGAATAGATAAGTTGCACAAAGTGCTCCTTCTTGTACTATGTAGAGGTATGACCTGTGATTCTACTACATCACAGCACCGTTTCACCCTAAGTTAAGGAGGCCCTATGCCCTTTATCAACATTAAAGTCACAGGCGGCGACCAAGCCCCCACAGAAGCTCAAAAAGCAGAGCTTATTAAAGAAAGTACCGATATGCTGATACGTATTTTAGGGAAAAATCCCAATAACACCGTGGTTGTCATTGAAGAAGTACCCACAACAGCCTGGGGCATTGGCGGCGAAACTGTGGCTGAAAGATTGAAGAAACAGTAAAATAAAAAATTCAACACAAGAACAGCTAGTCATTGCAAGGCAATAACTAGCTGCTCATAACATATTAAAACTATTTAAAAATCCTTAACCACTAAACATCGTACGCTATTCTCATACCAGAAGATCTTTCATTTTGGTATTTCCGTTAAGCTATACCTATTGTTAAAATAAATCGCTCTGTGAACCTGTTGCCGTCGGAGTCAGCACAAGGACACCATTATCAACGTAATAAATGAGCAACCAATCAAGCTCGATGTGGCATTCCCTATGTCTACCCAATTACCAGTAAGGGCGTGGTCTTTGTTCTTTTCAGGAAACGTTTCATCATTGGCAAGCATATCAACAATGTCGTGAAGTTTTTTGTATATCAAGCCCTCTTTTAAAGGCTTTTTTATACTATTTCTTAAACTTGTTGGTATTTGCAAGTTTATACTTAATGTTGCAACGCCTCAAACAGCTCTACGGGCGTATCGTATTTTTTTACCGTGGAGTCTTTAGCTATACACTCAGCCTCAAGTATGGCGGCCATAAGTTCCTTATTAAATTTGAGAACCTGTAAAGCAAAAGGTATTCATCGCTCACGCACCACGACTTTATCAAAAACAGTGAAAGCTGTACCTGTAGAAAGCCCTATCTACACCAAACAAAAGTTATGCGCATAGCCCACGTAAAACAGCTTCACAAAAGCAAATAGACCTTCTCACCTCATTAGCAGAGAAAATAGAAATACTCCTTGGAAATATTGTACAAGAAAGGTACGGTAAAAGTATTGAAGCACTCAACAGCCCTAGGCTAATGAGCTGATCCAAGAACTAAAGCAATATCCATAACCAAGGTAGGGTCACATGCACAACTGCATCAACCACCCACCACAGCAATGTACGAATAATTTTAGACAAAATAACCATATACAGAGCTATTCTAAACATTATGTGCCAGAAAATCCCCTACTCACCAATTCTGTAGGTTCAAGGGGCTTCTTCACCGCCATAGAGCAAGCTCTACCACCGGTTTTCAGCAGAAAAAAAGCTGAAAAAGTACTTGGTGGGCTCATATCTGCCAAAACCTTGTCTAATTTAGATGCCCTAAGAACTGGCCCTCACCGTATATGGCTAGGTTCAAAAATTGGTTATAAGAGGGAAGAATTTATGCTTTGGCTTACAGGCAGAATCAAAAGCCATAGATAATATTTCAATTGCAAAATCAGCATATAATGAAATTATTATGCAAACAAAAAGGCATTCTCATAGACCTCTGCCAACAAATACCCTTTGAGCATGATTTAGATTAATTTCTGTTAGATAGAACAGCATTTTTTTGCAGCGTATAGTACAATTTTTGCACATAAAAGAGTATATTTTCCAAGGGGGAGGTATATCCCCTTGAGGTGTCATTGTCATTTATACCTGAAAAGAACTACTTGCAACCACTGCCATTTCAGTGGTCACAAGGCACTTTCCCACTATCGCCACAAGCAGGGCAGCTAGAGTGCCCGCAGTCACCATATTCAAAGGGACAATCTTGTAGACCTGTACCATTGCACCTGCCACACTTTTGCCCTGACAAATCACGGCCCCAATCAGAGACGTCGTAATCACCCATACTCATAATTTTTCTCCTTATTTTTTAGAAGTTACTTTGGTAAATCCAAAGCTTAAATTTTTTTATCTTTAACCCAGCCCTTTCGCTTAGCTACATTGAAAATTGCTGTTTTTCCAGCTACGCTTTCAGCTTTTTGAATTTTCTGCTGCCACTCCCCTTCACTTATATCCTTGTATTAACATTCAAATTTTTTCATTTCTTTGTTTTGTTGCTGTGCAGTACTACTGAGATCATTAATAATTTTTTAACCTTATCCTAAAAGCTCATATGCCCCTCCATGTACAAGTAAAATAGTTTACCCCGCTTAAATTCACTCATGGTCGATGTTTTTACGCATGTCAAACGGATAGAATAGTTTTTAGGAGTACCCCATGACCAAAAACTCTTCACCAGAAAAATTAGAACTTTTACAAAGATTTGCGAGATTTTACGTAGCCACAGAGCGCATTGTGGCATGACCCAAGACCGCGAGGCAGAGCTGGCCGGTATTAACATCACCTATTTAAGCGACGTTGAACGTGGTAAGCGGAATGTACGTTTGCTGAATTTGGCGAGGCTGGCAGAGGCTTATGGTTTGGAGCAGGAAGGATGAATGCCCAAACGTTATACATGACAAACTTTGGAAATTCATTATTATTTATTTTTACATGAATCTCATGTAATCTATTGATATTTTAGCTAAATAAATACAAAACTTTTAGTTTACCAGCGCCCATTTTTGTATTGTGTTTTTTCATCCAATACAACTGTGCTTCAAGTGCAGTTTCTCCTGTTGTTTCAAATAGCCATTGAAAAAAACTATTTTAATATCTCTAAATTCACCTTTTTCTCTTAACTTCAAAAAAGCCAGCTCTAAGTGCATTATATTCGTTTTACCTTTAAAATGTGTAAAAAAACAGTTTTAGATTTGGCTAGCTATGCGGCATAGAATGAATTTCTAAATGAGGAATGGCTGTTACAAAACGTCCGCCCCATGTTGCTATATATTTGTGCTCTTGTATAATTTCTCTTTTTATATTCCAAGGTAGTATTAAAACAAAATCTGGTTTTTCTTCTCTTATTTTTTCAGGGGAGAAGACAGGAATATGTGAGCCTGGCATAAAAGTATGCTGTTTGCTTAAAGCTTTATCAACACAAAAACTTACTAAATCAGGCTTAATGCCGCAAAGATTTAAAAAAGTATTACCTTTAGCAGCAGCGCCATAGGCAGCAACTTTTTTTCCTAGCACTTTTTGTTCTAGTAAAAAGAGTAGAAGAGCATTTTTTGTTTTTTCAATCTGAGCTTGAAATGTGGTGTAGCGCGCTGTAGTTTGTAAGCCAAAGGCTTCTTCTTGCGCTACTATTTGCGCCACGTGGGCTGTGCACACATGCTGGGTATTGTTCATATGCGTTGCAAAGATACGCAATGATCCACCATGGGTAGGTAATGCTTGCACATCAAAAATACGTAAATGCGCTTTTGCAAAAATTCTCTGCACTGTATATAAAGACAAGTATGAATAATGCTCTTGGTAAATGGTATCAAATTGATTTTCTTCGATAAGTTTTAAAACATGGGGGAACTCAAAAGTAGCCACTCCATTTTCATGTAGTATTTTACTTACGCCAGAGGCAAAATCATTAATATCTGGAACGTGCGCCAATACATTATTGCCTAAAAGTATATCTGCTTTATTGCCTTGGTTTGCTAATTTTTCAGCCAAAGGCAGGCCAAAAAAATCCTGTATGCTCTCAATGCCTTTTTCCCTGGCCACTTTAGCTGTGTTTTCGCTGGGTTCAATACCAAAACACGCAATGCCTTTTTCTTTGAAATACTGCAATAAGTAGCCATCATTAGAGGCAATTTCAATAACCTGCGAATGCTTGTGAAGCGAAAAGCGCCTACACATCATTTCTACATAGGCTTTAGCATGGGCAAGCCATGATACGGACATGGAAGAAAAGTACACATAGTCTTGATTAAATATATCTTCGCAGTTTTTATGCTCATCTACTTGAACTAAAAAACAGTTTTCACAGACATAGAGCAATAAAGGAAAATAACTTTCGGGTTCTTTAAGTTGTTGTTCAGTCAAAAAAGAATTTGAGGCAGGCTGATGCCATAAATTGGCAAAAATATGTGTTAGTTTCTGGCTGCAATGACGACATTTCATATATGTATTCCTGTAAAGCTCGTAGTCAAAAAAGGGTGTGCAGCATCACGCTCTGATACATCTTGCACAGGTAAAGGCCACGCTATGTTAAAAGCTGGATCCGCGTGATGAACAGCGCCTTCTGCTTGTTTATTGTAGTAAGCCGAGTGCATATATAATAATTGTGTATCCTTTGCCAAAGCCTGAAAACCATGAGCAAAGCCTTGTGGTATATATAAGGCTTTACCATTTTCAGGGCTTAACTGCACAGAAAAGTGTTGTAAAAAAGTGGGAGAGCCTGCGCGCAAGTCAATGGCCACATCATAACAGACCCCTTGCAAGCAACGTACAAGCTTAATCTCTGCATGGGGTGGGTTTTGATAGTGCATTCCTCGTAAAGCGCCTTTTTGTGTCGTTATAGATGTATTCATTTGCGCCAAGGGTAAAGTTAGTTTTGCTTCTGCAAAGGCTTGTGTGCAAAACAAGCGAGTAAAAGATCCGCGATGATCTTGAAAGGGCGTAGTTTCTACTACAAAAAGGCCCGCTAAGGGCGTATTATGAAAAATCATGACTCTTGCGCAAAAAATCTTTAATTTGTAAAGAGCTTAGGGCTCTTAGGTTTTCTTGTTCCTTGCTCCATGCTTTATACCACAGAGCTGTCCACGTGATGCTTTCTTGAAAAGTAAGTCGTGGTGCCCAGCAAAGCTTGCTATGGGCTTTAGTGCAATCAAGGCCTAAAAAAGCGGCTTCGTGGGGTTGTTTTTCCTTTGTAATAGTAAAGGCGTGCTGAGGCTTTTGTCCCGCTTCCCATGCGGCGGTGAAAACTTGTACCACTTCTTCTACGGTATGCGACTCGTTGTGCAAAGGGCCAAAATTCCACCCCTCGCTATATTCCTGCGGCGCAAGATAAAGTTCTTTGGCCAAAAGTAAATACCCATAGAGCGGGTCTAAAACATGCTGCCATGGTCGTGTAGCCTGCGGGTAACGTATTTGTACTTTTTTTCCTTGCTTAAAAGCCTTTGCCATATCTGGCACAAGTCTATCTTTGGCAAAGTCGCCTCCGCCTATGACATTACCTGCACGCACCGACGCAAGGCCATGCTTTGTAACATCAAAAAAACTTTTCCTATAGGCTTGTACTACTAGCTCTGCGGCGCCCTTACTGGCAGAATAGGGGTCGTGCCCTCCCATTCTGTCTTCCTCTGTATACGGGTGTGATTTGCCTATGTTTTCGTAGGCTTTATCACTAGTAATAATCAGCGTAGATTTTATAGAAGAAGACGCAAGCACCGCCTCTAACATTGAAGCTGTGCCCATAATATTGGTATTTAAGGTTTCGTAAGGATTTTCATACGAGGGACGAACAAGAGATTGCGCCGCCAAATGGATACAAATGTCTGGCTGTGTGCTTTGCACATGCTTTTGCAATGTATCTTTATGTAAAATATTGGCGTGAGTTTGGTCACAGATATCTTTAATATTTGCAAGCTCCCATAAAGAAGGTGTGCTGGGGGGGGCTAAAGAATAATCAAACACGTGTGCGCCAAGTTCCTTGAGCAATAAGCACAGCCAAGACCCTTTAAAACCCGTACCCCCTGTGAGAAATACCTTCTTGCCGGCATAAAAATCTTGCAATTTGTGCACGGCTTACTCCCATACTTTCCACTGGGCTTTGCCAGTATCCCATAAGGCATTGAGGCGTTCTGTATCGCGAATGGTATCCATACAGGCCCAGAATTTTTTATGCCTATACACCATAAGCTGCCCTTCTTGTGCTAATTGCTCAATGGCGCCGTATTCTAAATCGCATTGCTCGTCAGCAGAAAGATAGTCAAAAATTTTACGGTTAAATACGAAATAACCGCCACTCACATAGCCCGAACGTGTATCTTTAGGTTTTTCTTGAAAAGATGTTACCGTATCGCCATTAATTTTTAGCTCTCCAAATTGCGAAATGGGGCTTATGCCCGTTACCGTAGCTATTTTCCCGTGCGATGTATGAAAGTCAATAAGTGCGTTAATATCAATATCCGCCACGCCGTCCCCATACGTCATCATAAAAGTATCATCTGTAATATATTTCTCAATTTGTTTTAGGCGGCTACCTTTTAAATTGTTGGCCCCTGTATTGGCAAGGGTCACTTTATAGCCTGCTTCAGGATGCGTATTATGCACAATCATACTTTCAGGTTTGCCTAACTCTAGGCTGATATCATTATTCATCCATTCATAATTGACAAAATAATCTTTAATCATATGGCCTTTATAGCCTAAGGCTAACACAAAATCCTTGTGCCCGTAGTGAGCATAGGTTTTCATAATATGCCACAATATAGGATAACCGCCAATGGGCACCATGGGTTTTGGGCGAAACTCTGTTTCTTCGCGTAAACGCGTACCTAGGCCGCCACAAAGGATTACTGTTTGCATGTTTAGTCCTTTACGCTTAAAAATTTCATCACTTTAGTTTTTCCAGTCAAAGATCCTAGTTTTGCGGCAATGGACAATCGAACAAGTATTACATGGTGGCAACTCATGTAATACTCCAGAATCCTGAGCCTTTCTATATTTTATAAATGGTTCTGAGTTAAACAACTCAATGGGATTACGCTGAAAAGCATTACTAGACTTTATGTCTGTATCTCCAGCACAACAAAGTAATAACGTTCCGTCAGCTCTAATCATTAATCTATCATATAAGTCTTCACAATATAAGGGTTCATGACAATCAGAATTGTTTTTATTTTGAAGAATTGTATTTTTTAAAATATCAGCATTTCCCCAATTATGGACATCAAATCTAAGAACACCATCGTTACGATCTTTGTCAATATATAAATTCCAATACTTTTGATATTCATCCCATTGATGCATATTATCATCTTGATATATAAAACGAACTAAAATTCGAGTTTTATAGTTAAGATTGTTTCTAATTTCGATAAATTTTTTTGCATTTTTTACTACGTTTGCAAAATTAGTTTTAATTCTTATTTTTTCATGAACATCTTTAGTTGTTCCATCTATGCTTAAAATTAAAGTATCTAGCCCAGAATCTAAAAGGCGCATACTTGTTTCTTCGCAAAGTTCTGTACAGTTCGTTGGAAATCCAACCCCATTGAACCCCATATCTTTTGCCATTTTTATTTTAGTATGAATGTTTTTATCCAGCAATACTTCACCTAAACCATGCAAAGATAAAAATTCTTGTCGAGAACCGCCTTGTAATTGTTCCAAAAGATATCTAAATTTTTCATTAGAAAGAATTATAGGCTTACTTTTCCAATTATGAATACTACACATATTACATTTTGCTGTACAAATTCCACAAACCGTTTCTATTTGAATATGCTTAGGGTATAATAATTTTTCTTGCATGCCTGCTCCTAATATGTTGATTACTTAATACATTTTAGATAACCATCGGGGGCAACGGTTATCTGTAATTTATGATGTATGGAGGTATTTATCTCAAAGCGGTCAGTATTTTTTAAAAATTCCCACACGGCAGTTTTAGGGTTGTCGCCCACGTCCCAAGGTCTATCGACATAGTGTCCCTTTGGCATGTCTTCAATGATGGTATCAAATACCACGCAATAAGAATCTTTTTTGACAAGGGGAGTATATAATTCCAGTTCTTTAAGTACGTGTTCATGAGAGTGCATGGAGTCTAAGACCAGCAGAACTTTTTGGGCATCTTTAGCAAGTTCTTTTACTTGCGTCACTGTGTGTGCATCAATGGACGAACCTTGCACCAAATGAATATATTTTGCTAAGGGATGATTTTCTATACTTTCGCGATTGTGTGGGCGAATATCTATATCTACGCCAATAACCTTACCTGTAAGATCCATCATTTTTAGCATGCCGGCATAAAATATAAGCGAGCCGCCGCGTGCCACGCCTGTCTCAATAATGCAATCGGGCTTTACTTCCCAGATAATTTCTTGCATCGCCGCCATATCTTGAGGATACTGGATTATGGGTAAACCCATCCATGAAAAATGGTAAGAGTAATTGGCATTAAGGCTTGCTTCAAACCACTGCTCTGTGGCCTTTTGGAGCTTTATATCTTTTTGCATATCACGTATTTCAGTTGCCACTTGTCTTTGAAATTGCAATCTATCGTCCATAGCAATCCTTCATTACTTCTTATACATATTTTATATTGGGGAGAACGGTATGAATGGGAGCCCCCATAGCTACCATATTGTCTGGAATGTCTTTTGTCACAATGGCGCCAGCACCTACGATACTATTTTCGCCTATGGTCACACGGGGCAAAATGGTTGAGCCTGCGCCTATAAAAGCATGACGCTTTATATGCACACAGCCACATAGAGTAACGCCAGGCGCAATATGCACTCCTTCTTCAATAAAGCAATCATGCTCTACAATAGAAGCTGTATTGACAATACACCCCTCATTAATTTGTGCAGAGGCGCAAACACTAGCCTTGGGTAGGATCTGACTTCCGTTATGAATTTTTGCTGTGCTAGCCACAAAAGCGCTAGGGTGAATTAAAGGGGGGCATGTAAGGCCGTGCTTTTTTAGAACTTGTAGCAAAGCTATTCTGTCTTTTCCCCTATGTCCTCCAATGGCCACAGCGCCATAAAACGTTTCATCTTTAAGGCTAAGCCATTGACATAAGCCCTCTTCTCCTACCACAAGAGGTATTTCTGACACTGGCGACTCAATGGGTCTATTATCTACAAACAAAGCTATGCTATCACCTTGGCTAACAATAATATCGTGTAATACTTTAGCTTGTCCTGTTCCACCCCAAATAATATATTCCATATCACAATGCATCCATAGCTAAAAGAGCTTTTTCACACATGCAATAACTCTTTGCATGTCTTGTTCAGTTATATCATGATAGCTTGGCAAATTAACAGCTCTTGTATACAGGGAGTGCGCTACAAGGTTTTCCCGTGCAAGAGATTGATACTCTTTGAATACAAGAGAAAGAGGCCAAAAAAACACGCGCGCATCGATATTGTTTTTAGCAAATTCTTGTAACAATTGTTCTCTATTAAAAGCAATATCTTCATCAACCACAAGAGTTGGCATCCATGCTCCATTTTGGCAGTGAGCAGGTTCAGGGTTGACCCTTACAGGTAAAGCCTTGAGGGATTCTTTGTAGAAATTTAAAATCGCACGTTTTTTAGTAATGAGCTCGTCAATACGCTTCATTTGGGCGCAGCCTATGGCTGCTTGTATGTTAGACATTTTGTATTTAAAACCTATTTCATCAGGCCAAAATTGCTTTGTCTGCGTTCTGCTTCTGCCGTGATTAGAAAGGGTCAATACTTTTTCATACAAAGCATCATCGTTTGTTACAAACATCCCCCCCTCGCCTGTGGTAATGGTTTTGGTTCCATGAAAAGAAAAGGCGCCAAAAGACCCCATAGACCCTGCTTTTTTACCGTGATATATGGAGCCAATGGCCTCTGCACTATCTTCGATGATAGGAATGTTATATTTTAGGCCAAGGCTTAATAAGGCTTTCATATCGCATAAATTACCATATACATGCACTGCCATGATAGCTTTGGTACGAGGCGTAATAGCTTCTTCAACTTTTTGAGGATCGATGCACCAAGAGTCTTTCAGAACATCTACCAAGACAGGCTTTGCGCCTAAATATGTAATGGGGGCCATGCTTGCTGTCCATGTAATTTCGGGCAGGATAACTTCATCTTCAGGGCCAATGCCCAAAGCGGCCATGGCCATATGCAGTGCTCCTGTACAACTAGAAGTTGCTATGGCATGCTTTACACCTAAATGAGCAGCAAAAAGTCGCTCAAATTCAGTAATATACGCATAACATTGCTCCCCCCAACCATTACGAATAGCATCATTGACAAGAGAGAATTCTTCTTCACCCAGAGAAGGCTTGGTATAAAATATTTTGGGATGAGTCATAATGCTCCTTTGTGTGTGCTGTATTATCATGTAGTATATTTATATTTTAGGATAAAAGCAATACGGGATAGTTGGTGGCACAGTCGCAAAAGGGGTATTTTATTTCTAGATCAAATAAATCTGCAATAGGATTAAAAAAGAACTTTGATAATAAGAGAGTTTGTATATCTGTAACTGTATAATAGGATGCTTAGGGCGCTGTATATTCATGGTGCATCAGCTATTTACACCGCCCACACCCTTTGATACTATTTGTATATGAAAAAGCAGCTTTCACCAACGCAAATCACCTGGCATGGCCTACATTTTTTAGATCCCAATATTAAAGCTTTTAGCTACGAGGGAGCTCAGTATAAAGCCGTAAAGCCTACAGCTAGTCCTATTTTTAACTATAAAAATTTTGACTCTTTTTTAGAGATACTAGTAGATGAGGGCTTTATTCCCGAAACTAGACCGTCAGATATAGAGGTCGAAGGTTTTGTGAAAGTATTTTGGCAGTATTCAGAGCATTTTAAAATCAGCCTTTCCCATTCGTGCCCCTATACTCTTAAAGATGCGGCATTGAAGTATATCCGTTTTAATCGTTGGCTTTATGAAAGAAGGCTTCTTTTAAGTGATGGGCATACACATAATTTTGTTATCCATAAGTTTGATGCCCCTTATTGGTGCGATATCGGTTCCATAGCACCCTTAAATAGCACAAATCACCTGCAAGGCATTGATGAGTTTATACGTTTTTTTCTTTACCCATTACTTTTACGGAAAAAAGATTACTCACTGGGTAAAATGATGCGTTTTAGCCTTGGCGAAGGTATAAGCCATCATACAGCGCGTAGTTTTAATTTGCTGTCAGAAACAATAACGTTATCACAAGATAGACTTGAAACTTTACGAATTTTAGAAGAAATAATTGAAGATATTGAATTCCCGTGGGAAAAGACCTTGTGGTCCAACTATGCCAAAGAAATACAATGCGATATGCGAAGTTTGAAAATTACTCAGGGCGCGCATAATCGAGCTAGCATGATTATGCGTTTTGTAAAGCTTTTTAGCCCAAAAACGGTCGTGGATGTGGGCGCCAATGCGGGTGTTTTTTCTCGCATGATGAGTAATTATGGAGCGCAAGTTTTGGCCATAGAGCCTGACGAAAGTGCCGTAAGTCGCGGCCATATTTACTTGCAAGAGCATGGTAAAAACTGTGCTACTGCTCCCATAAAATTTTCTGTAGGCGATGTAGCTGCTGAGCATGAACAGGGCGATTTAGCCTTAGCCTTAGCTTTAACGCACCATCTTTTTTTGACAAATCACTACCCATGGCAAAGCATAGCCAAGCTTTTAGCAAAACACACCAGTAAAAATCTTATTACAGAATTCATGCCTTATGGTCTGCACACAAAAAGCGTGCAACCGCATTTGCCAGAGCATTATACAGTGGGGCATTTTGCTAAAGAACTTGAGAGCTACTTTAGTAAAGTAGATGTGGTGGAATACCCCTATCCTGACAATATCTCTCCTCGTGTGCTGCTTATTTGTAGCGACAAAAAATCTACAGCCTAAGCAATATATAATTGCTTAGGCGTTGCACAGTGGCTCTATGTATTTTCAGGTACAAGTGTATCAATGGTTTCCATAATACTAAATAAGTTTTGTAAATCTTTTACATCCATGTCGGTAAATTTGTGCTTTACATGGTCAATATTGCTTTTGCAGTCATAATCTAACGCCATGAAAACGCGAAGGTATTTTTCTGTGAGATTTTCTTGAGGAACTTGAGAAGCATTTAACATGGAAAAAATATCTTCCATATAGCCAAAAGTACGTACTTTTTCTTGCGGTGTTACATACATATTAATGCGATAAATGATAAATCGTAAAGCAAGTGCAGTATGATATTTTTGTAAAGCCTGCTCTACATTGTCAGACGAAAAACCAAATTTCCCCAATACGATTTTAAGAATAGAAGCAACAAATTTCACATCTTCCATACTTTGAAATGTATCAATGGCCTTGTACCAGTCTTGAGCATAATCTGCAGGTTTTCGCTTGTTTTGTATAACACCGGCTAACGAAGCAAACTGCTTTGTTTTTCCGGTAAAAAAACATAAAAAAGCATGGACATGTTCATGATAAAATATATTGGGAATTTTTACTTGTATGCGTTTTAAAGTTTCAAAATATACACGTATTAAATCTGTTCGTTGCACATTATAGTAAGGAGGCTGGTATGAAAGGCCTTGCCCTTCTAGGCGCATATGCACATCATCAAGCTCCCCATTACCTGTAAGTAACTCTGAACAGTGATATAGCGTTAAATCACTGTTAAACCAAATACCTGAAGCCGAAGAATAGTCTTCATTGTTGCGTAAAAATTTCAAGGCATTGTCAATGGATGTATTACTTTGATGCCTTCTGTCGGCACGAAAGACACAGTACTTTGTTTTTATATGCTGTAAGACTATAAGTACTCTTTCGTTATAGGGCATTTGGGGTAGATGAAAATAATGAATATTATTAAGAGAATTATAGCATGGCGGCACGGTATACTCTTGTTTAGCATCGTGCAAAATATATATGTCCATACCTGTGGGTGCGTGATATTGCAAAATGGTATCAAGCATATAGCTATTTTCTTTCATGGGAATAATCATCGATACGTCACTAAACATTGTTCCTCCGAACGATTCTAAATGCCTGCCAAAAATTTTAAAATATGTACTTATAGGCAGGAGAGGTCTTGTGCTTTTTAAAGCGTCTCTTAATAGCTTAATATGCAATAAGCACTAAATCTGCCGTTGGTATAATAGCTTCGCTTCTACGAACCATAAACTTATAATCTGAATGCATACTTTTTATGTAATTTTTCAATTCAAAAAAATCTTCCGGTGTATGGTATATGGCTGCCACTATGACAGGCTTATGGCGCAGTATGGTTTGCCTAGCTCCTTCAAGGGCTTTCATTTCAAGGCCTTCAATATCTAGCTTAATAAGCCCTACAGGACTTTCTGTGCCTTTAAAAACAGCATCAATTGTGGTGGTTTTTATAGTGCCAACGGGCACTTTATTATGCACGGCTAAGGCATTACAGGTAGCACCGCTGTCAATATTTTCTCCAGAGTACAGCGTTAATTCTTCTTCAGTGTTACTTAAGCCCATGCACAAGGGGACAGTCTTTGGCCTCATGGAAAAAAGCTGAATATTTTTCTTTAATTGCTCAAAAGCGGTTTTTTGTGGTTCAAAGGCAAAAATTCTTGATTGAGGGAAAATGTTGTTAAATAAACATAAGGTGTCGCCAATATATGCTCCGCCATCAACGATGCATGTGCCGTTAATGGAAGCAAGCGCTTCTTGAGGTAAATCTCTCATGCCATACATATTTACATGGATAAATACTTCATGCGCTTTCATTTGACTCGAAGCTGCTAATTGTTCAGCTAATATAGCATCTTCAAAATCTTTAGCTGTCCATCCATAATTATTATCAATGAGGATGTGCTCTTTATAAGGAAGCAGCTTGAGTAAGTGTATGTGCATTCGTATATATTCATGCGATATCTCATCCATACCGTCTAATAAATCCGCAAGTACAGCTGAAATATCTTCTCGAGCTATATAGTCAAGCCAGAGCTTATCTTCCCAATAAAACTTAAATTCACCATAAATAGCATTTCGATCTGGCATATATACTCCAAATTTTTTAGCATTTTAGCATTTGTAAAATTGCAGTTTCAGTATATTTTGTCAAGAGCTCCCTAACCTTGTTTGTATGTAAGAATGTAGCCCTTATCCCTTACCCTAGACAAAGCAACTCAAAGGACTTATATTTAGATTTCAAGAACGTTATTTGGGGACACTATGGAAGGCATTTCCGCATTGGTAGATAATACCACTCAGATTTCTCCTTTTGATTTTTCCTTTGACACCAACTCACAGGAAAATAATCAAGGGCGACGCTCACAGCAAACAGGGCAAAGCACACACTTTGACTCTGTCATTGCTGACGCCTTATCCCTTAGCCCTGAAGCCTTAGAAAAAGCCAAAGTATTACAGCAAGGTGATGCTGTAATCTCCACCGAAGGCGCGCAAACACAGCGTCAATTTTCAGATGCATTTCATGGCACCTTTACTGACGCTTCTTCTATAGCAGGCTCTTATGCAGGCACCTACAATGCTTCAGGGCGTATACAAGGCAATGAACAAGATGAATTAACTGTTACCAAAGGCCCACAAAGCGAAGAATTGCGCCGCGTGCCTTCGACACAAAATTCAGATATGGCTTATGCCGCTGCCATGTATGCCAGCAATGTCACCCCGCAAGCGAATCTACAAACACGCACCTTTACCCCCAGCAACGGCGCCTCATCCTATGAGGCCATGCGCCTTGGCTCTTTAGACAGCGCACGCCCCACGTCTGTGCACATCAATGATGTGAACAGCACCTCCATGGCCAAAGGCTCCACCGTAAGCCCGCAAAAAGCTAGCGCCGCCTACCAAAACCAATACCGTGTGGGTAACCCCGGTAGCGACTTTGCCCCGCCTGTATATACAGGTCGCTGGTCTGTGGGTGTAGACCTGCACGTATAAGCCCCTCTCTTAAAAAATCTTAGTTTATGCAAGCCCTCGTCTCTATTATTATAAATTGTTATAATGGGGCATCTACCTTGGCGTCCTGTTTACAGTCAGTACTCGCACAAAGCTATACTTCGTGGGAAGTAATCTTCTTTGACAGTGCCAGTGAAGATGACAGCCTAAGCATAGCAAGAGATTTTGCGCAAAAAGACCCCCGCATTAATTGCGTAGCACATGCCACACGCCCCATTTTGGGCGAGGCGAGACGGCTGGCTTTAACACATGCCCAAGGCAAATATATTACTTTTTTAGATGTAGATGACCTTTGGCATGTGGATAAACTTACCTTGCAAGTGCAGCATATGCAAAACTACAACCATATAGACGTGCTGTGTACCGATGCAGATTTTTTTTATGGGCATAACTATGGCAAAAAAATTTTGCGCCATAGTATATTTAGCAAAAGTGCCCCTGCTAGCGGATTTGTATTTGAAAGTCTCGTGCAAAGGCAGTGGATGTTGCTTTCTTCAGTGATGATTTGCCGCACGGCACTGGAAAAATTAGGCATAGAGCATGGCTTTGACCCGCAGTTACAATTGGCAGCTGATGCTGATTTACTGTATCGCCTGGCTGAGCAAGGAATGTGCGACTTTCTTCCGCAAATACTTACTCATAGACGCATGCATGAAGAAAATATTACCCTCACCCAGTGGGCGCAATGGCCTTGCGAAATAGGGTATATATTAAGAAAGTTTCATGACATTTGGCCTAACTTTTCTTCGCGTTATCCGCAAGCGACTAAAGCCTTGCAAAGACGAATTGCTTTTCAGCAAGCCATTGACTTTTGGCGTCAAGGTAAGGGTAATATGGCAAGGCTGTGTCTAAAAAAAAAGGTGAACTTTTCTGTCAAAGTATGTCTTTTTTATACGGTAACGTATTTTCCTTCGCGAGCTTTTTCTTGGGTGGCGCGCAATTATTGGCGTTTACCTTCATTTTTCTTTAAATAATCTGCTAGCAAAGCATACCTTTAAGTGCAAAAACATTGCCCCAAACCTTGACTACAAGGGGATATTATGACTATACCCCCAGCAGATAACACATATGGAGGACAATATGTTACACGCATTTCGCACCCTTACTGTTTTAGGCTTCATGGTAAGCCTGCTTACCTTTGCTCCTGTGGCAAAAGCTGAACAAACTCTCATGATGGCTACCACCACCAGCACTCAAGATTCTGGTTTGTTGGATGTGCTTGGCCCACAATTTACTAAAGAAACCGGCGTGCCCATTAAGTGGGTTGCTGTGGGCACAGGCAAGGCCTTAGCTCATGGTCAAAATTGCGACGTGGACGTATTGCTTGTGCATGCTCCTGATGCAGAAATTGATTTTGTGAGCAAAGGTTTTGGCCAAAATCGCCAATTAGTTATGTATAATGACTTTATCATGGTAGGCCCCAAGGTTGATCCTGCTAAAGTAAAAGGCAATGATGCTGCTCTTGCACTAAAAAACATTGCCGCCAGCGGTGCTACCTTTGTTAGCCGTGGTGACAACTCCGGTACACATAAAGCAGAACAAAAGCTGTGGAAAAACTTACACGGCGCTGTACCCTCTACAGAGAAATGGTATTCTTCTGTAGGTCAAGGCATGCTTAAAACCTTAGCCATTGCCTCTGAAAAAGGTGGCTATGCGCTTACAGACCGTGGCACCTGGATTACCTTTAGCAGCAAAAACCCCGATAGCCCCTTAGCTATTGTGGTAGAAGGCGATAAAGCCCTCTTTAACCAATATTCTGTGGTGGAAGTAAGCCCCAAAAATTGCCCCAAGGCTAAAAATGACTTGGCTGTAAAATTTGCCAACTGGCTTGTATCACCATCTACCCAAAAGAGCATTGCTGATTACAAAATGCAAGATAAGCAACTCTTCTTTCCCAACGCAGAAAGCAAATAAGTTTACGTCATGGATTTTTTTGTACAAGGCATAATTCAGGCTTTTCACCTTTTGCTCTCAGGCAATGCAGATACCTTTTCTGCTGTGGAGGCTAGCCTTGTCTCAACAATCTATGCCATGATTTTAGCCATGGCCTTGGGTCTGCCCTTGGGGCTGGCCCTTGGCTATGGCAATTTTTTTGGACGTCGCGTACTGCGTCTTATATCTGACACACTTTTAGCTTTCCCCACCGTACTTATTGGCCTGCTGGTATATGCCTTTATTATGCGCAAGGGTCCCTTGGGCGATTGGGGTTTACTTTTTTCCCTTGAGGGCATGGCGCTGGGGCAAGCCATTTTAGCCTTACCTATTATTTGCTCTCTCACAGCGCAAGCGGTGGAAAATCAAGACCCACGTTGTCGGCAAACACTACTCACCTTGGGCGCTAGCCCCTTTCAACTGGCGCTTGGCACCATACTAGAATTGCGCTTTGCCATTATGCTTGTGCTGGTCACTGCCTTTGGGCGCGTAATTACCGAAGTAGGGGTGGCCATGATGCTCGGCGGCAATATTCGCTGGGATACACGCACTATCACCACAGCCATTACCCTAGAAACCAATAAAGGCGAATTTGCTCAAGGTATTGCCTTGGGACTCGTGCTTTTACTTATGGCTTTTATTTTAAATTTAGCCTTAACTTTTTTGCGTAAAGAGGGGCGCAGGGCATGAGTATTTTGTATAAATTACATAACATTGTGCAGCGCTACGGTGAGCATACAGCACTAGATATGCGCCATATCCCTGCGCTTGAAATCAAGCGCGGCGCTGTTATTGCCCTCACAGGCCCCAATGGCGTAGGTAAAAGTACTCTTTTGCGAATTTTGGCTTTTTTAGAAAAGCCCAGTGCTGGGACTCTGTCTTTTTATGGGAATAATCCCATGCACTCACGCCAAGATGTGACCTTACTTTTACAAGAGCCCTATCTTTTTAAAATGTCTGTGCTAGATAATGTATGTTATGGGCTTAAAATGCGTGGGAAAAAAGACGGCATGCGCGAAAAAGCCTTAGAAGCCTTACAAACAGTGGGCTTTGAATCAGAACAAGTGGCCCAGCGCCCATGGTATCAACTGTCTGGGGGAGAAAAGCAACGTGTAGCCTTGGCAGCGCGTTTAGTGCTAGAACCGCTGGCTTTGCTTTTAGATGAGCCCACAGCGCATACCGATGCGGCCTGCTCTAAGGCCATACATGCCGCAGTGCATAAGGCTGCAAATAAAGGCACCACAGTTATTGTCTCTAGTCATGACAAGCTCTGGTTAGAAAGCCTCAAGGCCGATTACGTAGAATTGCGCGCCGCAGGGCAATAAGTACTGCCTAGCCTTGGCCAATAGCCGAAAGATCTGAATATTCCATAATTTCTCACTCTAAAGCAATAGACGCTTGCGAGTATCACTTGTTGCCACCTCTGGCAAAAAAATTCACCTTAGTGCCCTTTCTGAGCGAGGCATCTGAAGAGCCCATGTTTTTGGCAATAAAAATTTCCCACGAAAAAGGGGCTTAGATTTTTACATCTAAGCCCCTGAAATTTCGGTGGTG
>CAYJND010000028.1:0-18278 GCA_964371565.1 uncultured Desulfovibrionaceae bacterium | reverse complement strand
TTATTACGTTATTTGATTTATAAGTTCTATTTTTACTGATAGTTAAATTGTTTTTTTAGTGTCGACTAAATACTAAGCCACCAGCCTAGCTGATATTTCTCCTTATGCACCCACAACAAAAAAAAGCCCCCAACGCTTTAGCAATGGGGGCTTTAATATATTTAACTGCCTACACTAGACGTTAAAGTTATCTAAAGTATTCTTAGCCACAAGGATCTGTAAATCTTCACCTTGCTGATGGCTATATTCTACATATTGTTCACCATTAATCGTACGCTCTGTACCCTCGCCCCATGTGTTGCTATCCACTTTTACGCCGTTTTTATCAGCATCTTGCGAAATACCCTTCAGATTAGTGAGTACCTCATCCACGGAAGAACCAGTAACAGTATCTGCGTTTTCACCAAAGACCACCACTTCTACATTGGTTACCTTACCATCTTTCATAAGGTTTTCAAGTTCGGTCATGTCTTTCACGCCAGCTAGCAGCACATCCATACCATTACCGCCGTCCACAAGCACATCCTCAAAGGTTAGATTGCTAGCCTCTAACTTTAAAAGATCGTTACCATCGCCACCATAAAGCGTGTCATAGCCAATGGTACCAATGAGATAATCATCACCTGCGTCGCCGAACAAGATGTCATTACCTGCACCGCCAAAGAGAATGTCATTGCCTGCGCCGCCAAAGAGGATGTCATCACCTGCGTCGCCGTTGAGTTCATCATTGCCAGCGCCGCCAAAGAGGATATCGTGACCAGCGCCGCCTTCAATGGTGTCGTTGCCGCGGAAGCCGATGAGTACGTCGTCTTCGCCAGCGCCTGTGATAGTGGTATCACTAACATTGGTGGAGCCACTCGTCATAGTTTCAATTTCTTCACCAATTTTATCAAGCTTTTCTAAGCCATTTTCTTGCGTTGCCAATGTGAGCATGTCTTCAACAAAGTTAGCTTCTGTAACGTCAACACCCTCAACACTATTAGCAGCAGCAACAACATCAGTTAACAGAGTATTAGTTTCAATTCCTGTTTCAATATCATCAAACACTTTACTAAATATTTCTGCCAACTTACTACTATCTGTTGCATCGAAGAATGTATTACAAATATCTTGCATAAATTCTTGTGCATTTTCTTTTTCATACCCAAAAAGTTCGGAAATTCCTTCCCAAAGATCCCATCCAGTAACATCAATCCCGATGCCATAAAATTCGCCATTTTCACCCATCATAGCTTTAAGACTAGCAGCAGCGAATTTTGTAGCAAGAACAGGATTAGCGCCCTCTACATCTCCAAGAGAAGTCCAAGCTCCACTATTTTCATTATACACTTGAAGTTCTTCATCTTTACCTGATTTTACGAGTCTAAATGTGAAATCACCTTGCTCCCATTGCTCACCAACAGATTTGTCACTATGCAAAAAGGCAGGATTATTATTGGTTATTTCTTTTGTACCATTTTCGTACCATGTAGACTCTTTTACGCCAACAAGACCAAGGTCGTCAAAACGTGTGATTATAGAACCGTCTGCACTTGTATAGGTGTAGCGTTTATCGTCAACTGTAAATAAGTTTCCATCATCCACATCTTCAACTTTAGTTTGTAGATAGAATTTACCTTCATAAAGTACAACAAGATCATTCATCCACATACCGTTATTAACTTCCGTAGGCTCAGCATCAGAGATGAGTATAGTGAAGTTATTCCCTGCTGTTTTTCCAGTTGTAGGGTCTTTGGGCAGACTGTCAAACCATTGTTCAGCAGAAGATAAACCGGCGCTAGTGTTGGTACCACCGTTACCACCCTTTTCCCAGTCAATGGCGTCAAGAGCAGTAGATATATCGAAATTGCCATCCTTACTTTCAATATTAAGGACTTGAGTAACATTATTATTATAGTCAAACAACGCTACTCTAATAACATCAACATCTAAACCATCAAGGCTTTCACCAAGTTGCTTTAAGGCAGCTTCCACATTATTCATATCGGATGCAGTCATACTACCAGAGCTGTCAATGACCAAGGCTACGTTGGCAATCGTTTCCGAAATGATGGTATTCTCATCAGCCTTAACAACACCCTGCACAGCTTCTGCGCTGATGGTCAAGTCAGCGGAGTCACTATCACCGTCTGCATCTGTAAGCGTATAGGTAAAGCCAAAGTCTGTATCCACAGCTATGTCAGTGGTCTTAAACGTAAAGGTACCATCTTGTTTTACAGTTAAGGTGCTGCCTGTGGAGTCGTCAGTTAAAGTGATGGTGCCATCAGCAGCAATGCTCTTGGTCCAACCCTCTTTGTTCACATCCACAGCCCAGCCATCGACAGGGGCAAGAGGACCATCTGCGCCAAACACATCGTCATTTTCAAAGAGCTTACCCTCATAAGGCGTAGTAGCGTCTTCAACAATGCCTGCACTAGTCGGTACAATAACATCGGTTGGTATAGGCTGAGGATCGCTGGCTTTGATGGAATGGGAAACACTATCACCATCGCCATCTTCAAAGATAATATCAACAGTGCGGTCCACATTAGCTTCAAAGGATACTGTCCACTCATTACCATTTTGAACAAGAACAACATCACCAATTTTTACGCTGTTAGCATCACCCTTATAAGGATGTTCAACTAAGGTAGAAGAAAAACCTTCAGCGCCAACCCAGTTGGTTCCATTCCACTCAGCAATAATGTCTTTAGTACCAGCACCGCCTTCACTTGCTTCAATAGTAATTTTGCCATAACCGTCAGCGCCAAAGTCCACATCAAGTGTTGTAGAGGCCACATTGCCTGTAACAACAGCTTCGGTGGTACCATCAGCATCTGCGTCTACGATTACTGGTTCATCGTCATGAATATCAACATTCACAGTGTGCGTAGGCAAAGTTGCACTACCAACCTGACCGTCTTGGATGGTTACGTCAAACTTGGCAGCACTTTCCTTAAGCTCATTAGCATCATCGCTAGTGTGTCCAAGATATGGCTTAACTTGAGTATACTCATATGTAAGGGTGTATTTACCAGAAACCTCGTCAAAGACTAAGCCTGTGATTTTTATGCTTCCGTAGCCATCAGTGGAACTAGCGGCTGTATCAGGGCTTACGGTAAACTTACCAGCATTTTCTGTGACAGTAAATTCTGTACCGTCGATGGTTATGGTACCATTGGCCATGGATTCAGCAGATGTGAAGACCATAGTGCCTTCCACCGCAGTGCCCATGGTGGTATCATCGGTAATAACGTCAGCTGGAGCTTGCACTTGAGGAACATCATCGGTGCCGGTAATGGTCACGCTGATTTCTTTAGATGTCCAAGCGCCGTGTTCATCTCTTACGTAGACTTCAAACTTCTCTACTTTTGTTTCACCTTCAGCAAGAGCTTGTACTTTAGGATCGTCATTATTGAGCTCATACACATATTGAGCTTCTGTATCAGTAGTATCAGCATCCACAAGTTTTAAAGTACCGTACTCACCATCCACACTGCTCTTAAAGTCGCCTGTGGTAGCAAGAGCATCTTTTACAGCATTGGCAATGGCAGATGAATCAGCATCATCCGCTGTGAGTGTGTCAATAAGGTCGTCAACAATGCCTTTCTGAACCCCAGAACCCCATCCTGTTAAGCTATCTCTATAGTCTTGCAAACCTTTAACCAAGTTTGCAAGAGCCTCATCGGTATTCACTTCAACAAGATTACCCACAAAGAAGCTCAGCTTTGCGCCATTATCCACATCTTTACCAGAAACAGTTCCTGCAACGGAAGCCTCATCTTCAAATATGGATAAATTGCCTTCAACTGCAATTTCAGGCTTGTCATTGGTACCTGTAATGGTGACGGTAATGTCTTGCTTTGTTACGTTACCAAATTGGTCACGCACTTCAATGGTATAGATTTCTGTTTTTGACTCGCCTTGTGCCAATACATTGGCCTTGCTTTCGTCAATGGTATAGGAATAATTGCCCGCCATATCCATGGTAAAGTTACCATAATCACCAGCGGTTGTCAGAGTGATGGAGTCTTTTACAAGCTCAAAAAGAGCAGAAGTATCAATAAAGTCTATGGCACCTTGCAATGCTGATAATTCACCAAGTAAGGAGTTAAAATCGCCTAAAGTGAAAGAACCATCGGCAATGCCTTGAAGCTCTTCTAAAGCCCCAAGCACACCAATAATATCTACAACATTAAGACCAGAGCCGGGCTCAAATATATCAATGTAGGCATCTAGATTAGTTAAGGGGTCAGGTAGATCAAGACCAATTTTAGGTAAGCTACCATCAAACTTAGGTGTAAAGATTACCGAGCCGTCATCATCAGAAGCAACTATTTTACCACCTTCACTACCTACACCATCAAATGCTTGGTTAGGATTAGAGTGGAATTCATCTGCAGTTGCATCGCTGGCACCTGCCAAGCTTGCGTCTATGACGGGGGTAATAATACCCATAACAGCGTTAGTAACATAATCACCAACGGAATCAGGCGTGAATTTGCCTAAAAGCCCGTCTACAACTGTTTCTACCTCTGTTCTTATGCCCGAGGTAATAATATCCCCTAAGTCATTACCGCCTTCTTCTTCGCTAAGCTCTTTTACACCATCTTCTTGTACTGCAAGCTCAGCAACAACGCTTTCAATAACAGGACCATCATTGGTGCCCATAACGTTAAAGCTAAGTTCTTGAGTGTCCCAAGCGCCTTGGCTGTCTTCCACACGTACGATGAAGTTTTCGGTGGGCAGAGCGTCATCGCCTTCGTCACGTCTTTGCAGGGCCACATAGGCAGCCATGGTGACAGGGCCAAGCTCTACAGCTTGATCCCAAGTGTAAAGAGTATAAGTGTAGCTACCATCGGCGGCCAGGGACAATGAACCATAAAGACCATTGAGCTCTGCTGGGGCGTCTACAGACTTTGGCAGATCCTTAGCAAAGGTTTCGTAGATTTCTTGGGTAATATCCACAAGACCGTCAATCTTATCAGCAACTGCGCTATCAATATTAAAGATGTCTGCAATATCAGAAAACTCTGGCAAAGCGTAGAAAAGGCTAAAGGCTTGAGTATCGCCTATTTCGCCCGCAGCATCTGCATCAGTAGCAACAGCTTTACCAGAAACAGAAGCAGGACCTTGCTCTCTAGCATCCCCTTCAAAGTCAGGGTCGTTATCAGTATCGCCTAAGAATTCGTACACATTGTGCTCTACTTCAGAAACAGTAAACTCTGGTCTATCGTTAGTGCCTTCAAGGGTCACAGTGATTTCTTTAGCTTCGCTTGTCAAATCGCCGTCGGTTACGGTGAAGCTAAAGTTAAAGTTTACATCTTCGCCTTCGTTGAGCTTATCGGCAGCATCTTGATCCACAACAAAGATATAAGTACCTGTATCTTTGTTAAGGTATAAATCACCAAATTCATGGCTTATGGTGTAATCGTAAGGGAAGGCATCCACATTATCAAGGGCATCTAAATTAATGCCTGTTAAATCAGCAAGATTTAAAGAACCATTGCTAGCCATGCCGCCAACTATGTTAAATTCAAGATTGTTGAGCATATCATTGATATCGTCAACGGCAAGAATTTGCCCCGCAGCTGCAGGCTTACCTAAATCTGGAGAATTGGGGAGGAATTCATTACCAACTACAATACCTTCGCCGGCTTCTTGCACTGTTAAGCTATTGGCAGCTACAATAACGGGCTTATCGTTGGAGCCATACACTTCTACGGTAAGGCTTTCAGAATTCCATGCACCAAGGTCGTCCTTCACGGTAACGGTGAAGTTTTCGTTTAAGGCTGCTTCATTATCGTCGCGGTATTTCAATGCCCAGTAAGCCACTTCATGCACAGCGCCAAGGGCTTCTGCTTCTGCTTGTGAATACAACTCATAGCTATATTCTCCGCTAGTTGGATCAATGGACAATTTACCGTACAGGCCATTAAGCTCTGTGGCAGAACCTGTGTTTGTACCTAAAGCTTCATAGGCTTGCTCAGTCATATTAGCAACAGCGTCTAAAGCTTCTTCGTTAACATTAACGCCTAATACTTTAAGCATATTGGCCATTTCTTGAACTAAGGTAAGTTCTGGACGAGCATATTCAATGTTGTAGCTTAGCACTTCACCAGTGGTGCCATCTTCGTCATTGCTAGGATGCAAGTCAACATCATGTCCTGTGGCTTTGCCGCTGGCTTGTTCCATTTCAGGCTTATTTAAAGCGCCGTCTTCAGTAACGGTTAAGATCGCCTTATCTAAAGTTAAGGTAGGCTGATCATTGGTGCCTTCAATGGTAAGTTTCACTGTTGTAGATTCGGTGCCATAAGCTGTACCGTCATTTTGATTATCAGTCACAGCAAAGGTAAATTCAAATACCTTGGTTTCGCCTTCGTTGAGGGCTTGTGTGGCATCGCTGTCATTATTCAGCACAAAAGAGTAAGTACCAGTGTCGCTATTTAAGTACAAAGAACCATAATCATTGGTGATGATTGTATCAAAAAGCGCGTTGCCAGAAAGTGGGCTTCCACCCTCTACAGCGAAGGTAAGCTTTTCTACATCAATATCAGAAGCTACCACCTGCCCCACAGCTACTGGCAAGCCATGATCTGTCATATTAGGCAGATTTTTATCACCTACAATAATTCCATTACCAGACTCTTGCACGGTCATATCATTGGCATGGTGAATAATAGGTGTATCATTGGCGCCCATAACGTCGATGGAAATATTTTTATAATCCCATGCGCCATGCTCATCTTTCACATAAATGGTGAAGTGTTCAGTATCAAGGGATTGCTCACCCTCGTCACGCATTTGTAATGCCCAGAAAGCGGCTTCAAATTCTGGCCCCAAGTCTTTGGCTTCTTCTTCGGTGTATAGGGTATAGGTAAAGCTGCCAGACTCTGCACCAATAACAAGCTTACCATACAAGCCGTTAGCTACAGTTTCAGAGCTTGGAAGAAGAGAATTTTCTTGATAATCTTGGGCGTTAGCATTGTCTACAGCTTCTTGCAATTGACTTAAAACACCTTCAATGGCAGCATTGGCATTGGCAATGATTTCTGAAAGAGGATGCGCATCAGCCACAGCTTCTAAAGCAGCCACTTGATCTACAAGAGCGTCAAAATCAGCTTGGAACTTATCAAATAACGTATTTAAAGAGCCGGTAATAGCTTCTTGCAAATTGGCCACAAGATCTTGTACCAATGAATCAAGCTTATCAGCTTCTACAGGCAATTTACCAAGCTCTTGGCTCATAAGATCTGTAAATTTACCCACTATAGCTTCACTAATGGGGTGCCCTACAAGATCATCTAACTTGCCAAATTCACCCTGTAAAAAGCTTGTGATATCAGCCATCACAGCAGAAGTATCAGCAGCATCGCCTGCATTGCCCAAAGCCTCGGTCAATTTATCTGTGAGAGACTCTTTAATGGTAGGTAAGGCAGCACTGATTTGCTCTAAAAAGCCCGTAAAGTCTGCGGCTTCTATTTGACCAAGGAAAGCGCCCACATTTTGCACCAAGTCAGAATTATCAATGTCATCTTTATACGCATTTACTTGAGCCAAAGCGCTGGCAAGATCGTCATAAATAGCTTGGTCTAAAAGATTGGGGTTAATGTGAGAAACGCTGTATTCAAGCACATGGCCGTTATCAACATCAAAACCTTCAACAAAACCACTCACAGAGGCAGCTTCTTCGCCATTATTTTGCAAATGAGGATTGTTAAAGCTATCGGTAACGCCAAAGTCTGTTTCTTCTATGCTCAAGATAGGTCTATCGTTGGTGCCTGTAACTGTTACAACGATCTGTACGGTGGCGGTATTACCGGCAACATCTTCTACCTCAGCGGTGAAAATTTCTTGATGGGTTTCGCCTTGAGCTAATACATTGGCTGTGGCGTCATCTCTGAAAGTATAAGTAAATTCACCAGTGCTCGCATTCATAACAATAGAGCCATAAATGCCTTCGCTAGTGCCTAAAATGCTATACTCAAGGGGAAGGCCTTCAGGATCTTCGGCGTCAATACGTCCGCTGGCTATAAAGTCACCGTTATACACTTGGTTTGGCATATCAGCAGAGAAGCTGCCATTGTCATTGCGGCCTACGCCAGATTCAATAACATCAAGACCTGCGCTAAAGGCATCAGGGTCAGCGTCAGGGGTGACAACAATACCATTGATGATGGGGGGAGCATCAGTGGTGTCATCATCGCTAGTGCCAGTAAAGCTACGGCTACCAAAAGATTGGTTAAGACCGCTTAAGCTATCAAGACCGCCAAAAAGCTCGCCAGAAATGGTATCTACTGAGTTACCACTACCTTGTGGGCCGGCAGCAGGACCTGCAGCTGGCATAAGCTCCTCACCAAGGGCTGCAAAGAAAGCTTCACCAGGTACGACTTCGCCGCCGATGAGAAATTCTGGCATATTTTCAGAAGTATAAGCCACGTAAAAATCTGCTAAGGTAAGAACAGCACCATCTTCGAAACTCATCACAAGATTGTCATCTACGCGAGATAGAGTAGCATCCCCAGATTCAAATTCAAATACCAAACGATCTTCTGGATTTGGGGTTAATGAAACAGATTCTCCCGCTTGGGGTCTTAGCAATTTAATATCAGCCATGGCTCACTCCTTTTATTTCAACATACGCAAAAAAAACATGTCTAAAAGACACAAAAAAACACGTCTACGGCACATGCCGCACGCATAATATATTGAGGGATATATAGGCATTGATAAAAAAGAACTTTATCAATGACGAGGACTAGTAGCCCTCAGGCTCTAAAGCCCTAAAATGTCTCTAGTATTTTAACTGGACATTCATTTTATAGGGAGCATCTACAGTGACACTCACACGCAACTAAGTACGTATTTAATGCATATCAAAGCGGCACTGCCACGTCAACATCTAAATAGACATTTTTGTATTTTTTTGTAAAAAAAGGCATTTTTTTTGCGCTATAGGCTGCTTTAGAAGTCATTACAAACTAAATTCTTACTTTTTTACTATGCAATATTCGCCTCTCTTTTACCCCCCCCCCGCAAAAGCTGCACCACTCTGCCCTATAAAAACGCGTAATTTACAGGTCAGTAATTTCTACAAGATCTTGTTTTACTAACCAATATATATGGGCCAGAAGTGTTTCTTGGCTATACTTGCCCCCCAAGGCGCCTTGTTGTCCTTGCAAAAGTAAGGCTGCCACAGTACTGCCTTGCGCACATGCAGCCAAAAGCTTATGCACAAGCCCTTCTATAACATTAATAGAAGCCAAGCCATAATTATTCCAAGGGGCGCGTTTTTCTCTGCATGCTTGCCCTAAGCTTGTGCAGTGCAATAGCGTTGCCGGTTGCAAAGAAGCGCTAGCATAAGAGGTAAAAACTTTACCATAGGCCAAAGCATAGGGGTGCGTTACACCGCGCAACCGCGCTTGTTCGTCTTGACTTATGGGAGCATCTTCAAGCTCTTTCCAAAATTCAAGCCAGCCATCAATAACTGTATCAAAGGTATAAAGCTTTGCTGCCCGCGCCGCCGCAGCTTGCCCCATATCTTTACGCAATTTTTCATCAGAAATAAGCCTAAAAAGGGCTTTTTCTAAACTAGGCACATGCAAAGCCGTTTGCTGAGCACGAAAAAGCTGATGTATCTTATTATAGTAAACCCCTGCCATAGAGTCCAACTCTGGTGTAGCTTCAGGGGCCAAGGTAGGTATAAGTAAACCTGTTTGCTCAGGGACAATAATATCTTTATAGCCATTCCAGTCACTGGCAATGACAGGCAATGCCGACTGCGCAGCCTCAATTAACGTCAAACCAAAGGTTTCTTGTATGTTATCTACTGGAGAAATAAATACATCCGCCGCCGCAAAAAGGTCTTTTTTTATTTTGCGCGAAGGGTTTGGAATAAGCATTAAAGAAATATCCCAAGCTTTAGCAAGCTCGAGTATTTGCTCTTTTATGGGGTCATCATCATCCATAGAGCCCGCTATGCACAGTTGAAAAGAAAGGTGAGGGGCATGTAAACGCACACGACGTAATGCCGCAAAAAGAGGGCGTACGTCCATTTTATCCACAATACTAATACGCCCATACAAAAGTAACAGCACAGTATTAGGTGTTAAATTAAGGTGCGAACGAAATTCTTGGCGCAGCAAAGCATTATCTTTAAGCTCGGGCTCAGGTACCCCCAAGGGAATAACCTTAGTTTGCGGCTGCACCCAAGTTGAAGGCAAAGAAAAAGCCTCGCGCGCATGCCCATACCACGATTGCATAATAACCTCACTGGCACGCGAGGTACAACCAATACCATCACGCGCGCTACACCCTGCCCACACATGACCCAGAGTCTTTTCGGCATACTCCACATAGCTTATGGTATGATTCACAGCAGTGATGGGAAAAATCTTAGGTGCTACTGCATTACGCACACGGCACATGGCGGCAAACTCTGTCATAGGATCTGACAAATGGCACACTGAATACGGCACTATTTTGACACGTTTTTCAAGCTGAGTACGCGGAAAGGCATGCAAAGCACCGCGTTTCAATAAGGGCTGTGCAGCTGGCTCTTCTTGCCATTTTTGGATAAGACTATGAGGGTTGTCCACAAAAAAATGATATATTTCAAAGGGGTCTTTACGAAAAAGAGCTTTAATAAAACCCTTATTAGCCTCTTTACGCCCCATTATTTTGCCGTCCTCAAAATAAGGATGCAAAGAAAGAAAAATACGTGACATCGCTCCCCTCTATACAAAAAATTATAATTTGCTTACTTTAGTACCAGCATAGGTAAAAGAGCCCTTAACCATGCTATAAAAAGAACCTTTATCAATACCAAGAACTTTACCGCAAATACACCAAATCTTACCCTCTCGTTCGGTAAACTCATAGATTTTAGTCATACGCTCTTTGTGGCAACGCAATACCTCGCCCTTACCAAGCTTATTATACTTCCAAAGTTTACGCCGACAAGCCGCACATTTAATAGTTAACATGGTCACTACATACTAAAAATGACTCCTAAACACAATGCTAGGCACCTCAAAAAGAAACAACCCTCACAAAAAAATTACACGAAAACTTCAACCATATATCTGTATTTTTCAAACATTATTATTAATAACATTTCCTATTAAGATATGCAGATAGCAGTAAAATGCACTTGAAAAAAACTGACTAACATGTTAGGGATGTGTAGTTTAGGATTGTGGCAAAGCATCCACATGGCCTAGGAGTTTTTGCTTTTATTATAACATTTTGGCCACATACTGGAAGGGGTTTTAGTATGACTAATTTACTTGGCGAATTTATGGGCACCATGATGCTGCTCTGCTTTGGTGCAGGCGTTGTAGCTTGCTGCATTTTAAAAGAATCCAAAGCCTATGGTGGCGGCTGGATTTGCATTACCGCAGGTTGGGCCTTTGCTGTTATGATGGGCGTTTACACAGCTGTAGCCCTCGGCGCTCCGCAAGCAGACCTTAACCCTGCTGTGACCTTAGCCAAAACCATCCTTGGCGTATACACCGTAGGCCAAGCTTTGGCCACCATGGTAGCCCAAACCGCCGGCGCCTTCATGGGCGGAGTTATTGTATGGCTTGCCTATTTACCCCATTGGGAACGCACCGAAGATGCCGGCGCCAAACTTGCCGTATTTAGCACCGGTCCTGCCATTCGCAATACCCCGGCTAACTTCCTTTGCGAAGTTATCGGCACCTTCCTGCTTATCTTTGGCATCTTTATGATTTTCCATGCCAACAATGGTCAGCTCCCAGCTGGTTACGGCCCCTACATGGTAGCCATTTTAGTGTGGGCTTTAGGTCTTTCTTTTGGCGGCCCCACCGGTTATGCCATTAACCCAGCTCGTGACCTTGGTCCGCGTTTAGCACACTTTGTACTGCCCATCAAAGGCAAAGGCGATTGCGATTGGGCTTATGCTTGGATTCCAGTGGCAGCTCCGCTTGTAGGCGCTGTTGTGGCTGTTGTAGTCGCTAAGATGGTGGGCGCTCTTTAGCAGTTCGCTGAAAATGGGTAATCTGTTTCGTCAGGCTTGTTTTTTACTTCGTCATGTATGTCTAAATACACTTCCTCTGTAAAAAACTTCGCCTTCCTCACATCTTACCCATTTTGAGCAAACTGTAGGTACTCTGTTTTAGTTGCAGATATTTGAAAAAAGGCATTTGCCCATATTTTAGAAAGACATTTTTTCAACGTACATTAAGAGTTCCTTTAAATAATACACTTTATTTTTAACACTATAAGGAGATTTTATGAGCGCTAAATACATCCTAGCTTTGGATCAAGGCACCACTTCTTCGCGTGCTATTTTATTTGACCGTAAATCCAATATCGTTCAAGTAGAGCAAAAAGAATTTACACAAATATACCCCCAACCGGGCTGGGTAGAACACAGCCCCACAGAAATTTTTGACACCCAAAGCCATGTGGCTCGCGATTGTGTTAAAGCTGCTGGCATCAGCGGTAATGATATTGCCGCCATTGGTATTACCAACCAACGCGAAACCACTGTTGTGTGGGATAAAACCACCGGTGAGCCCGTATATAACGCCATTGTATGGCAAGACCGTCGTACTGCCGGTTTTTGCGATCAATTACGCGCCGAAGGTAAGGCCGATATTTTTCGCGAAAAAACCGGCCTTGTATTGGACGCTTACTTCTCCGGCACCAAAGTGCGTTGGATTTTAGATAACGTACCCGGCGCCCGCGCCAAAGCAGAAGCCGGCGAATTGCTTTTCGGTACCATCGACACTTGGCTCATTTGGAACTTAAGCAAAAAAGCTTCTCACGTAACTGACCCTTCCAATGCCAGCCGTACCTTGCTCTTTAACATCCACACTGGTCAATGGGATGATGAGCTTTTAGAAATCCTCGGTGTGCCCCGCAAAATGTTGCCAGAAGTACAAGCTTCTTCCAGCGTTATGGCACAAAGCCATCCTGAATTCTTTGGCAAAGCTGTGCCCATTTCCGGTGTAGCTGGTGACCAACAAGCCGCCACCTACGGTAATGCTTGCGTAAAAGAAGGCATGGCCAAAAACACCTACGGTACAGGCTGCTTCTTGCTTATGAACACCGGCACCAAGGCCAAAGAAAGCAAGAACAATATGCTCACCACCGTGGGCTGGCAAAACCCTGCAGGCACCTATTACGCCCTTGAAGGTAGCGTATTTGTGGGCGGCGCTGTGGTGCAATGGCTCAGAGATGGTTTACAAATCATTAAAGATTCTTCCGACATGGAAGGTCTGGCTTCCACCGTGCCCGACAATGGCGGCGTTTTCTTTGTGCCTGCTTTCGTAGGTCTTGGCGCCCCTTATTGGGATCAATACGCCCGTGGTACCATGGTAGGCATTACCCGCGGTACTTCTCGCGGTCACATTGCCAGAGCCACCTTGGAAAGCATTGCTCTGCAAACTTTAGACATCATTGACGCCATGCAAAAAGATGCCGGCGTGCCCTTAACCACCTTACGTGTGGATGGCGGCGCCAGCCGTAACAGCATGCTTATGCAATACCAAGCCGACCTTACCGGCGTTGTGGTAGAACGTCCCACCGTGACCGAAACCACCGCCCTTGGCGCCGCTTATTTAGCAGGCCTTGCCGTGGGCTTCTGGGAAACCGAAGAAGAAGTGGCCGCCAACTGGCAGCTTGATCGTCGCTTTGAGCCCAAAATGGCCGCCGATAAGCGCGAAGAATTGCTCTATCAATGGCATCGCGCTGTGGAACGCTCCCGCGCATGGATTGAAGAAGACAAATAAGCCTTTTTCATAAAAGAACTGTTAAGGGTGGGGATTTTCCTCACCCTTTTTTGTTGTGATTATGTACATTTTCTTGGGGAAAATTTTTGCTAGCGCCAAAAAGTGCGTTGCTCTCTGTATCTGTAAGGCTCGTACCTCGCCAACGGCTATCGTGCGCCTAGGCGTCCCCCCAGAAAAGTCCTACATATTACCCCAGAATGCCTTTTGACATCTCACCGTAAAATATTTAAAATATGATTTTATGAATGAAAAACGTCTACACCCTTTATCTGTGTGAGAAATATATGAAAGACTATCAAGTGGTCATCATTGGCGGCGGCGCCACAGGCATTGGCATCTTACGCGATCTAAGTATGCGCGGTATCAAGGCTTTGCTTATAGAACAAGGCGGCCTTGCCTATGGCACTTCCTCGCGTTTTCACGGCCTTTTGCATAGCGGAGCACGTTATGTCATGGGCGATAGCGAATCTGCCCGCGAATGTATTGAAGAAAACACCCTTTTACGCAAGCTGTGCAAGCAATGTGTAGAAGAAACGGAAGGTTTTTTTGTGCAAACGCCTGAAGACCCCGATGTATTTGTAGAGCCATGGCTGCAAGGCTGTGCGGCGGCAGGCATTGAGGCCTTGCCCCTTACGGTGGCAGAAGCCAGAAACCTTGAGCCCGGCCTTGCTGCGGATATTAAAAAAGTGTATCGTGTGCCCGATTCGTGTATAGATGGCTTTCGCCTTGTATGGCATAATGCCGCTGCAGCCAGACGCCTTGGCAGTGATTTTTTGACCTATCATAAAGTCACTGGCATAGATACCGCCAACGGCGCCGTAAAGGGCGTGCACGTGCTCAATACCATGCGCAGTGAAAGTTTTTTTGTGCCTTGCGAATACGTAGTCAATGCTGCCGGTTCGTGGTGCGGAGAAATTGCCCATATGGCTGGCCTTGATGTAGAAGTTTCCCCCGACCGCGGTACACTTATTGTTTTTAACTCTCGCTTTACTTCGCGCGTTATTAACAGGTTACACAAAAGCTCTGATGGTGATATTTTTGTCCCTCACGGCTCTGTGACTATTTTAGGCACCACTTCAAGCCCAGCCAAAAGCCCCGGCGATACACGCCCCACCAGCGCCGAAGTTCTGCGCCTTTTAGAAATTGGCAAACCGCTTTTTCCACAAATTAATAATTACAGAATATTACGCGCCTTTGCCGGCACACGTCCTTTATATACCCCCAGTGGAACTTCAGGACGCTCTGCCAGCCGTAACTTTAATATTGTAGACCATAGCCTTGAAGGGCTTAAAGGCTTTGGCAGTATTTTTGGCGGTAAGCTTACCACCTATAGGCTTATGGCTGAAAAAATGTCTGACCTTGTATGTAAGCATTTAAACGTACAAAAAAAATGCCGCACTCACGTAGAGCCTTTGGTGGCAGAACTTGACGATGCTGTACGCCAAAAGGCCAAAAAACTTTTTCCAGGACACGATGTGCGCCTGGTAGAAGATCGCCTTGGGGATGCTTTTAGCGCCATGGCGGAAAATCTTGAGCAAGAGCACACGGTAAAAAATGATTTATTGTGTGAATGTGAAATGGTGAGCACCGCAGAAGTTATGCACGTGGCACAAGATGAAGCCACCCATAGCCTTACCGATATACGTTTACGTACTCGCCTTGGTATGGGTACCTGTCAGGGTATTTTCTGCTCTGTGCGCACCATTGGCGCCCTTACGGAAAAAAATATTCCTTTAAAATTACAACCCACCGAAAATTTGCGTTCTTTCCTTAATGAGCGCTGGAAAGGTTTACGCCCTGCCCTTTGGGGAATGCAGCTAAAAGAATTAGAACTGGGGCGCGCCATGTACGCCGCCACCTTAAATATTGATGGAGCAAGCCATGAGCAAGAAAAATAATTGCGATATTCTTGTGGTGGGCATGGGCATGGCTGGCCTTATGGCTGCCCATACAGCTATAACAATGGGTAAACATGTAACCCTATTAGCCACAGGCATGGGGGCTTTATCCATTGCCAGTGGCTGTATTGATGTGCTTGGTTATTTACCTGAGCATAATGGACAAAAGCTTCACCCAGTGCAAAACCCTTTGCAAGAGCTTACGAGCCTTGCGAATACACACCCTTATACTATCTTAGGGCGCCCTGCTGTGGAAGAAGCACTTCAAGCTGTGCAAGAAATCTTTGCCAGCCAAGAAGCAGCCTATATGACCAAAGCAAACAAAAATACCCTTGTGCCCACCATTATAGGTACCTTAAAGCCTACTTATATTTACCCTGCTGCCAATGACAGCGCGCCTATTTTTACGGCAAAAAAAGTGTTGGTGGTCACAGTAGATGCCTTGCGTGACTGCCATCCAAAGCTTATTATACAGCAATTACAGCGCTATAAAGAGTTAAAAAATATAGCGTTTAGCACGGCTTCTTTACCATCACACTTTGGCAAAGCCCATAGAGCCGTCAGCGCCCTAGATGTGGCACGCCATGTGGACAGCCCCGCTGGGTATGCTTGGCTTGTAAAAGCTCTTAAACCTTTGATAAAAGAAGTAGATGCTATTTTACTCCCCCCCATTTTAGGCACCAAGATGGCACAAGGAGAAGCTTCCATATGGAAAAAATTACAAGCTGAGCTTTCATGTCCCGTGGTGGAAATGCTTTCCCTCCCTCCAGCTGTAGGCGGGCACCGTTTATATACGCTCTTTATGCAGGCCTTACGCACGCAAGCACAAAATAGTGACCATGGCGGGTCTTTACGCATTATAGAAAATGCCACCATAACCCAAGCCGAAATGGAAAACGGGCGCTGTACCGCACTTATATCGCAAGGTGAAGGGCTCAGTCATCGCCACGAAGCTAAAGCCTTTATTCTTGCTACGGGCGGTATTTTAGGCGGCGGCATTGAAACCGAGCCCGGTAAAGCCTATGAAAAGATTTTAGGCATAGCCATAGACACCCCGGAAGACCAAGAAAAATGGGCTGGTGACGATGCTTTTAGTAGCCCTGCTTTTACGCAAATGGGGGTTAAGGTTAACGAAAAACTGCAAGCTGTAGACGCTTCAGGCCAAATTGTGGCAGAAAATATCTATTTTGCCGGAAGAACCCTTGCTAATTATGACTTTGCAGCGGAAAAAAGCGGCAATGGTGTAGCTTTAGCCACAGGCTACAAAGCAGCGTACCATGCGGCTACATCCATGACCGCGCAAAAAATATGAGGTATATATGACTGCTATAAATCTTGATGCTTGCATAACATGCTCTACCTGTGTGGTGCAATGCCCTGTGGCAGCAGCTACCACAGAATTTTTAGGCCCGCGTATGATAGGCCCTGCCCATGAGCGCTTTCGTCTTATGGGTATGGCAGAGGAAAAATCCTTACATTATTGCTCTAACTGCAAAAATTGCGACATTGCTTGCCCTCACGGCGTGCCTGTTTCTACCCTAAATATGAAGGCTCGTGCCGCTTATGCCAAAGAACACGGACGCTCTTTACGCGATTGGATGCTAGCGCATGGCGCTGACATTGCCAATTACATTGGTTTTATTCCTGCCGCCCTACGCAATTTTGGCATGAATAATCCCATCACGCGTCTAGCATTACATGAGCTTGGCGTACATAAAAAAGCCCCTTTGCCAAGCTTTGCCACTAAAACCTTTAGAGCGCAATTTCGTAGCTATGAGCAAGGTCTTAATCCGCAAATGGCATATCCCTCTGTGGTCTTTTTCCCTGGTTGTTATGTAGATATTTACGACCCGCAAACGGGTTTTGATATGGTCTTTGCCCTCAATAAAGCGGGCTATAAAGTCATAGTACCAGAAGAAGTAAGCTGTTGCGGGCTCCCCATGGTAGCCAATGGATTTTGGGAAGATGCCGAAAAAGGCGCCCACAAAAATGCTGCGGCCTTAGTGCAATGGCATAAAAAAGGTTTACCCATACTTACTGGGTGCCCCTCTTGCTCACTTATGTTTAATGGGGATATTCCGCACTATTTTCCTCAAATTAAGGAAGAATACGGCGCAATAACCATGCAAGATGCTCAAGAATTCTTGCTAGAATGTGTAGATAAGGGACAATTAACTGTGCGCGAAAGCACCTCTGCTAGCCCTATTATGTATCACGCGCCCTGCCATTTGCGCGCTCAAGGGGGCGGATCCACCGGCTATGAGCTTTTGCAAAGAATTTATGGCAATAAAGCCATTAGCGCTCAAGCAGGTTGCTGTGGTATTTCTGGAAGCTATGGCTTTAAAAAAGAAAAATACGACATTAGCATGCAAATAGGGCATAATCTTTTTGAAACCATTACCCAGTCTGGCGCCGCCCTGTGCAGCTCAGAATGCGGCACATGCCGCGTGCAAATTCAACACGGCAGTCAAAAAAATTGTCTGCACCCCGTATCCCTCTTAAAGCAAGCCCTTATATAACAAAAAACAGCCCCTTAAAACAAATAACGTTTAAGGGGCTGTTTAATATTTTCATATATTTTTCATTGAGAAGAATACGCGTTACAAATACCTTACCCCCTCTAAAACACTACGCTGGGTAA
>CAYJND010000027.1:0-18327 GCA_964371565.1 uncultured Desulfovibrionaceae bacterium | reverse complement strand
GGTAGTATTGCAGTGGTCACAGGGACTTTATTTCTACCGCCACAAGCAGGGCAGCCAGAGTGCCCGCAGTCACCATATTCAATGACTTACCTATACCCAAACTCCCCTTGCACCTTTCTAGCATGGGTAATATTTTGTAGATATTGTAATACGCAAGAAACAATTTGAACTTGATTATTGCTCTTTCTTCCTTACCATTTCAAAGCAGTCTGGCGCGTCTTCTACCTTTAGCGCATATCCCTTACCTTTCCCTATAGTTTCAAAGCCAAGCTTCTCATAAAGTTTTATGGCAGGGCTTAGTCTTGAAGGGTTTGCAGCATCATACTGCTTAAGTACGTGTAAGGTTATATCTTTATCTTGGTAAGCAACAAGTAAATCTAGTAAGAGCATCTTACCTATTCTCTTCCCTCTAGAAGCTTCATCCACACATAAACATAAAAAGTACGGATTATCCGAATAATTTTTCTCCGTTAAAGGATTAAAATATCTAACACAAGTATCTTCAAAATGTGGAGCTATTTTTCTAAATCTATCTGCAACAATAGGATGTATTTTTTGGTAGTTTGCTTCTCCAAGGACGACGCTTACTCCCACAATTTTTTCATCATAAAGTGCAATTTTTACATTCTTCAATGAAAAAATACTATTCTCTCTAATCATTAAATTAGGTAAAATCTTTTTTGCAGTTTCCACATCACCAAAAGCTGTTGGGTAAATGTATCTATCAGTATTGTAAATAAGTTCAGCAATTCTTTCTAAATTATCATCACTATTACATTTTCTTACAATGATTTCATCATGTATGTATTTATCAAAGCCCCACCATTTATCGAGAGAATTTTCTTCTTGTAGAATCTGTAATCCCCTGTCTTTACGATATTTTTTCCACACTTTATAGAGTTTAAAGCAGCCTTTGTAATAGTCGGGAAAAGCAAAAAGTTGATCTTTTTGCACTTCTTTATTGTTTATGGCTAAGAAAAATCTATAAGCAAGCAAGTCATCTATGGTTTCAAGAGGTAATACATTTTTAAACACAAGAGGTGCTAAGCCTTCTAAATACACCAAATAGTTAATTAAAGATTGCTGATTTTGGGGAGTAATAATTTTTCCATACCCTTTATTAAGCATTTGTTTTTCTAACAGATGCTGAATATCGTACATATTTTTATCTTGGATAAAAACTTGATTGTATTGTAAAATAAATCTGCTTTCTTCGATTTCTTGTACTTTTTGTTCCGTAGCCTTTACGCGGCCTAATTGGTACACTACGGCAAGAGCGGCAATGGCTCCCACAACCACATCTCCCAGTCCCGCAATGACCGTTCCTTGTTCGTGCAGTAAGCCCATAAACTTTAGAGTAAAATACACTATAGCTGTACCAATGATGATACTTAAAAAAATGAGCACAAGGAGATCTCTTACTGAAATATTTATTTTATGTTTTCCTAAAATCTTTTTCATATATTACTCCTTATAGTTATACTTCCTAAGCACCCTTGTCATAGGTCACACTAAAAATAGACTCAGACAAAAAGCTGCGCAATAACTCATTATCGTTAATTTGCTTATACAATTCAATGCTGTCCTTCATAATGCCTTGGATGGCGTTTTTGAAGGCGCGCTCAAATTCTATACGGGCATTTTGCTTATCGGAATTCTTAATGGCGTTTTGGTAGCCTTCGTCCTTACTGACCATGTGGGCAACTCTTCAATTTGGCGGCGCGCGCTGCCTTCATCTATCCATGCAATATTACAGAATATATCGTTAAAACTGCTTAAAACATTGCTCAACAAGTCCAGTTCTGGCTCTGGCTTTACGCCGTCAGTACTGCTGGGTACAGGGTCAACTTCTGCGTCTTCATCATTAAGCGAAATGGAAACCATAATTTTCGCCTGCCCCCTATAGCTATCAAGGTCAATGGCTTCTAAAATGCCTGTCGAGAGGTCTTCTTCCTTGGGGCTAGGCAATTTTGGCACAAGAAAGGTCAAGAATATATGCAGTTTTTCCCATTCGGCATTACCCATGGGCAGTATAGCCCCCAAAAAACCATAAGTGCGCACAAAAGCCTTAGCCGCACTCTTAAAACTCACCTGCGCATCTTCGTCCAATTCCCTATAGGCATCGGTGCAAGCATCAAGGATGGGGTCTGGCTTAAAAAGTTCTTCCCCCGTCAAATATAGTTGCACAAAGGTCTGCACGCCACGGCCGCATCATACACGCCGTGGGCTTCCATGTCGGCTATGAGGTCATACAATTTATTGGGGTCGGTTTCGCCTGCCAGTAATGGATAAGCAACACAAAACAGCCTCACGCTTTATCCACAAATCCATAATACCAAATTATGTAACCAACCAGCTTTTTTAAACCCATACTTAGCATACAAAAAGCGACGAACTAACCAATTCTTCTTACGTGCCTCGGACCAAGCGGTACATAAACCATAAACGTCTTGTGACATAAGATGCCCACAATGCTTTACTAAGGCTCCAGCTTGCTTTTGACTTTGTAGTATTGTTTTATACTTGGGTTTTCGACCTTCCAAAATTTTATGGAATACATTTGATAGACTTACAACATTAGCCCCATAGACATTGGTACTATGCTGTCTATAACGAACCAGAGGTAAAGAAATTTCCCTAACATGACCTAAAGCACATGCAACTTGTAATACCCAGCTATCGTGCATTATAGCGTCCTCTGCAATGGGTAAAGCCGCTCGCGCAAGAGCTCTGTTACCAAGCATGGTACACCCTAACACATGTGGCATAACGATAACTTGTCGAATTTTCTCATTCCACCCGTAAGGAACAGTAGAGGCTTTGAGCCACGAATTATGAAAAATATCACCATCTTCGTGCATTAAAGACGCATCAGAATACACAAGCAAAGGAGTATCCTTACCATATTGAGTTTCAAGGGATTGCATGGTTTTAAATAATATTGAAATTTTATTTTTTTCCCAAACATCATCTTGATCAGCAAAAAGAAAGTAGGGTTTTTCAAGTTTTTCTAAAGTTTTAGCGAAACTATTCTTTGTTCCTAACCGTTCTCCCTCTAAAATTATGACAGGTACACCATGCCTAGAGGTAAAGTTTCGAACAATTTCTAAAGTTTTATCCGTAGAGCCATCATCCCTCATAATAAGACTAGCACCATTTGGCCATGGGCAGGACTCTAAAAGCTTTTCAACATATCTTTCGCCATTATAGGTTGCTAGTAGTATTGAATATTGCTCTAACATCACCTTCTCTCAGTTATCATTCATTCTTAGCTAAATTAAGCCGTTAACATCCGTCTTTTTACGACTTTATTACACTAGAATCGAGTAAACATCCCGCAAAGCCCGAATAGCGTCTGCTTCAGATACTTCAGCCCATCTCGCATAAGGAACCCTACCCATAACTGTACTATTTTTTCCTATAGGGACAAGAGTGTACGCCACAGGAAAAGCTTTTTCGCCATGCATAAAATCCATATTTCCCGACCAGCCTGTAGCAACAATATACAGTCCATGAAGCATTGCTTCATGAATTGTCAACCCATAGCCTTCTGAGCGATGAAACGAAATATATACATCGTTGTCTAAGTATAATTGCTCAAGAGAGGCATCATCTAACCAGTCTGAACGTAAAACAACATGTTCAAAGGGAGCAACCAACTTTTGCAAAAATTCCAAGTCATCTTTATAATTTTCACGTGGTATAACTTTAATTGTAAGAATAGCTTCTTGAGCTGAAAAGGTTTGACTAAAAATTTTGATAAGAGCTTCAGGATTTTTTCTCATAATATCTGATCCCATATCCATAACAAACAAGCAACGTAATACACCGTCTACAGCATATGTATCCTTTATTCGTTTCGGCATTGGTAACAAATGAGGTTTTACTACAACTGGTTTTCTTATATGTTGTAAAAAAGCTTGCTTTGTAAAGGAACTAGGAACTTCCACAGCATCTACATAATTTAAAGCATCTTTCCATAAGGGAGGAATATCCTCTAACTCCCATGCCCAATAACCTGTGATATATTTTTTTTCTAAAAACTTTTTGCCTAATGCACATAAAATCCACTGCAGCTGAGGGGGATTATGATGAATAATAATTGATGCCGGTTCACAATCACTTCTAATTTCATCAATATACTTAACTTCTCCTTTTTGCATAGGCATATTAATTCTTTGTAAAGAAATTTCAGTACTATCTACACAGATAACATCCCTTCCTGAGCTGCGCAAATTATTCACATATAGCTGCGCAGAACGGGATATGCCACCACCCGCTTGAAAACAACCAATGACATATGTTTTATTAGGAATTATCACATCACTCTTATGAGTTCGCACGCGTAATCTACAGCGACACAGAAACTGCATGACTAGCTCATGAACAATAGGAGAAAGTTTTTTCCAAATTTTTTTTGTAAAACTTTTCATTTTAATAAAAAATACAACTTAATTTTTATGATTGAACTGAGCATATTATAGCACAATTTTTGACTTGCTCCACTGGCTACGTCATCACATCAAGCGACAGTTTGATGTGAAAAGCTGCTCAAAAAAAATGTCACATAATTACAAGATGACTTTTCACCACAGCAAAAATAGTGCCATCGTGAATTTAATTTTATACGAAGATACGCTTCAAAAGTCTAGCTTATCCAACCTCGGAAACACATAAAATAAAAATATTGACTTCTAATATTTTGACTTAAGATAGATTTTTTTATAGAGTGCCAATCGATATTACATTTTAGACATAAACAGTTGCAAAAACATAGAGACTCACGCAGATATTTTTAAATAAAACATGACTAATCTCAAAACGCATATACACCTCACTGCACCGCCAATCTTCGTAAAACGGAGTTTGCGCGAAAAAAAAAATAAACACCGTGGACAAGTGTTTTGGTTCACAGGTCTATCAGGCTCAGGAAAATCGACCATTGCCCACGCTATAGAACATGAGCTTTTCAAGCATAACATTCAGGTCACTGTTTTAGATGGTGATATCATCCGTCAAGGAATTTGCTCTGACTTATCTTTTAGTCCAGAAGGCCGAGCAGAAAACATCCGACGTATTGCAGAGATTAGTAAAATTTTTGCCAAACAAGGAATTGTATGCCTATGCGCTTTTATTTCGCCTTTACGAGAGCATAGACAAATAGCACGCTCCATTGTGCAAGAAGACTTTCAGGAAGTATTTATTTCGTGCTCGTTAGAAGAATGTGAAAGACGCGATGTAAAAGGGTATTACAAATTGGCTAGAGAGGGAAAAATTAAAAACTACACTGGCATATCTGCCCCTTACGATGAGCCATTGCAAGCAGATTTATGTGTGAAGACAGATAGATTCTCGCAAAATGAGTGTATCACTCAAGCATTAGAATTTGTAAAAAGCAAAATATCACTATGATGCATAATCCCCCCCCTCTAACCTAATTGGGGGCGGCAACTATCATACAAAAAATTTTAAACAAACTATATGAATTATTTTATAATGTTCAAAAAATATATATCACAAAAATTTGCCAACGATATTCATAGAATATACCCCTTACTTACACCTCAACTTCGATGGCGCTCTTTTGGTATTTTTATATTCATGATAGTCCAAAGTTTACTAGAATTATTTTTCATCTTATCTCTCACAGACATGAGCCTTGCGCTTACCAATCCAGATGCAGTACGCAGTTCTCTGATGTACCGTGCTATTTTTCATATTTTCCCATACACTCAAGAATTGACAACTAACCCTAAGTTCCTTTTATTACTTGTGGGATGCGTAGTAGTCATCATTAATATTTTAAAAAACATTATCAACTATTTTACTGCGCATGGCATCGCTTATTTAGGTGAAGATATCTCACTTGGAGTCGGGCAAGAAATCATGTCGCGTTATTTATATCAAGACTATGCTTGGCATTTATCACCTGATAGCGCTAACATGTATCATCGCATGCTGTGGAGAGGGAGTTTGGCGGGCATGCTTACACAAGCCCTCACCTTATACGCCACAGTTTTAACAGTACTTATTCTTTTCTTTAGTTTAGTTGGCGCAGAGCCTGTATTAACCACCATGATAATTACCATCACAAGCTTCATAGGTTTTTTGCTTTTCAAGAGCATACGGCGTAAAGTTGATAGTAGCGCTCATGAGAGTAAGGAAAGTGCAAAAGAAGAAACGGATGCTCTTTTGTGTGCCACTAAAGGAATACGAGAGGTGCTCATTTACAGGCAACAAGAAACATTTTTACAAGCGCTTATGAATGCAGCCCTTAAGGGGCGCACACCTCGCACATATTCTGGAATTGCCCCAACTCTCCCTACATGGACGCTTGAGGCTGTAGGTTTTGCCATGGTTGTTGTGGCCATAGCTTTTCTTGTCTTTGTAGAAGATGCCGGCATGGCACGAATTTCTGCTGCTATAAGCCTTCTTGTACTTACCGCTTGGCGAGTTTTGCCTTACTGTAATCGTGTAGTAAGTTTACAAATTGGCATACGAAGTCTTCGCCCCATGGCTTATGCTGTCATAGAGTTATTAGAAAGCTTACGAACGCTGCCCAGCAATCCTCCCCCGAAGCCTGCGAAAGATTTCACTTTTACACAGGAAATATCGCTAAACAGCATTAGCTTTCGCTATGCAAATGCAACTACTAACAGCTTAAATGACATTACTTTTACTTTAAAAAAAGGGGAGAAAATTGGCATCATCGGCAAGTCAGGTGGAGGCAAAACTACTCTAGCCGGTGTACTCAGCGGGCTATTGCCCTCAACAAGCGGTCACATTAGCATTGACGGTGTTCCCTTAAATGAAAGTCGACGCGCTGCCTTTGTGCAACATATTGGCTATGTCCCTCAAGCTCCATTTCTTTTTGCAGGCACTCTTGCAGAAAATATTGCATTTAGTGATTGGGGGAAAAAGTGGAGTGAAGAAAAAATTCATAAAGCTTGTAAACAAGCCGCTATTGACTTCGTTGATACTCATGAAAAAGGCATTTTGCGCCCGATAGGAGAAAATGGTGCAGGTCTTTCTGGGGGACAAGCGCAACGCGTATCTATAGCAAGAGCAATGTATACCCAGCCAAGCTTATTAATATTTGATGAGGCCACGAGCGCCTTAGACCAACATAATGAAAAAGCCATACAAGACACCATTGAAAATTTAGCTGATAAAGTAACCTGCATTATCATTGCGCATAGGTTAAGTACTGTCGCGAGTTGTGACAGGGTTATATGGCTCAACCAAGGGCAAATTATTATGGATGACAGTCCAGAAAAAGTTATTGCACAATACAGTGCCGCACATACGAATGAAGAGCAATAATCAAGCTTTTATTATAAAAAGCGTTTTTTCAGTCTAGTCAAAACACTTGACAGAACAGGTATGTGCAAGCCTGCTCGATAGAGGGCTCTTGCAACGACAAAAACTTTTTGTTTTACCTTCACACTAAGTGGAGTGGCTAAAATTTGCCTTGTGTTTCTATAGACAATTTCTTCATAAAAAAGCGTGTGCTTTGCATACTTCCACCAATAATGTGCCATTTCCATATGGGGAGATTTCCAAGGCTTCATATTTCCGGAATAATGTATAATTTTAGGACATTTTCGCGATTGCATATAGGCTAAATAAAGATCATTGGGTAATTCATTCATAAGAAGCTCTGCTACTATGGGCAAATGCCACTCAACATTCCATGAAATATCAAAATAGTGTATATTTCCGTCAAAAACACTATTTAATACATCTTGATCGACAAAAATTGGCTTCTCAATTTCTTGCAATGCGGTAACGCATTTATGTGTAAAGTCAAACTCTATCAATTTAGGTATATCTAAAATTAAAACCCCAGCTTGAAAATACATGCTATTCTCAGAATTTTTCAGTGTGGCAGCTAGGTAATTATTTAAAAATTCATTTTTCTTTGTATTGTTAAAGGTTTGACGCACCATCTCCACATCTCTAGCAGCCGCTAGTGAACACCCTTGCAAATCTTCCTGATACAGCTGCGCAACATCGTCTAAGATGATGATATCACAATCTAAATACAAGGCTCTCGTATAGCTTTTAAAAACTTCAGGTATAAAAAAACGAAAATATGTTAAGGGAGTAAAATGCGCATTTACAGAAAAATTAATATGTTTATACTTATAGGCAATGGGTGAAATATCTATAAAACGGATAGAAATATTTTGTGTGCCATGCGCGAGTATTTTAGTTTTTATATCGTCAGTAAAGCCTTGCTCAAAAATACAGATATCATAGTTATGGGCCTGTGTGCTGTGCGCCACCAAGGAGGCTATGGTTACACATAAATACGGTGCATAATTTTTATCAGAAGCAAAGATGACAGGTATATTATTCTTATGAAAGGCAGGCTTTATAGTGGGCAATAAAGGAATATCAGCAAATTCAACATTTACTTCTTTTATTTTTTTTCCTTCATGTATTTTTTTATAAATAAATAATGCAGTAAGCCTTTCGGCAATAAAAGCAGGCATTCTTTGTCCATAAAAAGATAGCTTGTTATACTCTAAGGTATTGTGCATTTGAAACAACAGAGGAAAAACAAATTCACAGTATTCAAAAAAAAGTTCTTTTTTCATGAGAAAAATATTTCGAAAACACGACTTTGTTTGAACTTTAAATTTCTCCACAATATCCGCATAAAGTGGCACTTGCTTTGCTTGCTCGAGCACTTTTTCTAAGGTATCCACATGATGACTAGATATAAACTGCTGCAATACACCGTCATAAGTTTCAAAATTGGCTAAGATATCATAATTATCTAAGTCACCAATATCTTCAGTACTAAGCACTCGGCGATAATGACAAAAACCAATATAATCAGGATTGCCATAGCTTTCATAATTTTTCCACACCGAATACACAGCCGTCATTTCATTGAATTGCCTATTCAAAGAAGATATATTGTCGCCAATATCATCACCCTGCATATTCTCAAGTAGCCAGCTATACTCTTCATCAGCAACTACCCCATCTTTGTGCGCAACAAAGCCAAGAGCCCGCCCACAATGGACGGGTATGTAATGGGAAGCAGTAGGAAGTAAGACAGGCTTATGGCAAGCGACTATGATTTTGTATGTAGGATTAGACATGTATGACAACGTTACCTATTTAAAACTTGGAAAGTATATTAGATAGTAATTAATTACTTCCAAAAATTAAATTTATGATAAATATTAATCAATAAAGCATAACACCTTGGAAATTTATCTTGAAAGCTTAATTTATTACATACCTTACGAACAATTACCGGAAAATATTTCCAAGGTTTCTTCACATAAAGCACGCGACGCTGACTTGCCACGAGCATGGCTTGCTGCTCTGCTTGTAAATTAGAAATCATTTCTGCTTGCTGTACAATGACATTGCTTAAATGGCTAAGCTGAGAAGTAAGCTGTCCAAACGTTACACTATGATGCTCTAACGTTGCACTATGATGCTCTAACGTTGCACTATGATGTTCTCTAGAATGGTTCAAATGTTCCACACGTTCATCTAAATTGCCAAAAATAGGCATAAATGTGCACACAATATCAGACGTGCTCGGTTCTGTAATTTTTTCTATTCTCTTAGGCATTTTTGTATTAAACAAAATACCGTCTTCCCTTCCAAAATATTCACGAGCGACTACAGCATTGTCTTCTGCATATTGAGCCCAAATGGCTTTGCGCTCGTCTTCGCTTAGATAGCCAACGCTACCGTGGGTGCTGGAGTCCCCAAGGAGCAAAAGGGGAATATATCGCCAACGATAGGTATTTTCACGAATATCAACCCCGAACCTTAAAAAAGCTCCTATATTTATATAGTCAGAATATGATAATTTGTCTTCATTAAAATCAGATTGAATATTTTTTGCACGTTCAGAAGCGTCTTTTTCTGATAGCATGTATTTTTTTGAAAAAGAATTAATAATTTTCAAAGATTCTATTGATAAAGACTCATTTTCATGATGAATCTGTGCTTCGCTAATCAAATCGTCTAAATTCAAAATATTCAAAAAATCACACACAGAGTCATTTTTATATAATAAATCCCTATCATAAACTTTTACTATAATATTTTCTTTGCCATACAATTCAGCAACTTCATCTAGAAATTTTTTATAGAAAATATCGGTATCATGTATTGAAGAAAATTTAATAGCAAATCCAAGCTTAATAGATTGCGCATTCCACGACTCAAACAATAGATCTTGTCTTCTCAAATATATAATTACTTTAACATTAAACTCTGACAATGCTTTTTTTAGCAATACTAAAAACTCAATCGAAATTTTTTCTTTATCTGCATACTCCCTTGTAGTTGACAGACCTTCATTGCTAATAAGAATATTCTCTTTGCTACTTTCTTTTACTTTGGAGTTTATACTATTTATGAAATTTTCTTCACTGGCGGTTGTCCAAAATTCATGGATATCTTTCCAAATCTCATCTGAAAAAAAGTCAAAACCTTTCTCTCCTAATAAGCCTTGATTATTTAGCTTACTCAAAGCTGATTGAATAGCTGTTGTTCCAGTTTTTGGTAGCCCAACATGAAGGTAAATATTTTTTTTAGATGTACTCATTTAAATTGTCTCTCTTTAAAGATATCGACTAAAAACCTATGCCTTAAGTTGGTATCCTGTTTTTCACCTTACGCCATATGGAACGAGCAAAAACATAGCTTGACCGTAAAACTTTGTAAAAAAGACTATCGTGCCTAAACTTACGATTACAATAGCTTTTTACTTTATGCAATAAAGAATATTTTTGTAAAGCGACTTGCTGAATTATAGTTTGACTTTTAAGATTTTTAAACAAAATTTCTTCATAAAATGGAGTCATCCGTGCATATTTCCACCAGATTTCGGCTAATTCATGCTCCGGTTCACTCCATGGTTTTCTCCCACCGCTATAATGTATAATTTTAGGTTTTTTGCGAGACTCAATATATGAATTATATAACGCCACAGGTAACTGAAAATTTAAATCACTAATATAAAGTGGAATTTGCCATTGAACATTCCAGTCTATGTTTAAAAATTTGATATTTCCATCAAAAATAGAATTTAATATACATTGATCTACATACATTGGCGATTTTATTTCTTTCAAACGCTCAATACAAATATTAGTAAAATCCATTTCTGACAGCTTCTTTATGTCAAGTAGTAGCACACCAGCTTGAAAATATTGCTCAGGTTTTTCCATTTTTAATATATTAGCAACATATGTTAATCTTGAACCGCCAAACCACCGGTCTAGAAATAAACATCTACTCATTTCGATGTCCAAAACTGCACCTAAATGATATCCATCCAAGTTTGTAGCAAACAATTCAGAAATATCAGAGTGAACAACCATATCACAGTCTAAATATAACACTTTTGAATATTCTTTAAATATTTCAGGTATAAAAAATCTATAGTATGTTGAAATTGTAAAATGCTGATTTAGATGAAAAACATCCTTGTCAATATCTTTCAAAAAGGCACTTATATTTATAAATCGTATAGAAAAATTACTAGACTGCAATTTTAATATGCGCTGTTTAGTCAAAGGAGAAATTTGTTCATCAATAACGCATACATCATAATTCAACGAATCAAGAGCATTATTCTTTATTGATGTTATCAAAACGGCTAAGTATTGAGCATAATTATCATCTGACGACAAGCATATTGTAATTGCATCGTCAAATACTTTTTTTACAGGAATCTTTGCAGGAATATCTTCATAAATCAAGTCCTTACATGGCTTAATTTTATATCCATCCTTTTTCAATTTGTAAAAAAAGATACCTGAAAGTCTTTCTGCAAGAAAACCCGGTAATCTCTGATTACCTGCACTAAGCAAATCATAATTAGTACTTTTGTGATAATCTAAAAGAATTTCAAATAGAAAATTACAATATTCAAAAAATAAATCTTTTTTCATGATAAACATATTGAAAAAATAGCTTTCATTTTGTTCCAAGTATTTATTTGAAATATCATAATATTCTGGAAATTTATTTTTTATAATGCACAGTAAGTCATCCATGCTTTCTAGATAGTGAAAATCTTCATATTGCTTTTTCACTGTATTTTGACATTTGTCAGATGGTACAATCACATCAAAGCTATCATAATCTGTGTAATCTTCAGCCCTAAAAAGCCTCCTATAATGCATAAATCCAATATATTCTGGACTATCTAGTTCAGAATAATTCTTCCATGCCCAATATAAGGCTGTTAACTCACAAAACCGTCTATTTAGCTCAGAAATATTCTCCCCAGTATCATCACCAATCATATTATCAAGCATCCACCGATAATCTTCTTGAGACATTTTTCCATCTTTAGACGCTTCTGTTGCCAACACTCTTCCCAAATGCATAGGCACAAATTCTTCACCTTCAGGTAAAAATGTAGGTTTATGGCATCCAATTAATATTTTTAATTTATTATTTTTCATTATTTAAAACTTCTTGCTAATTATTTTTTTGACTGTGTTTAGTTTTAAAAAAAATTTACTTCCATTAAATATTTTTTAGTAATATAACTTTTCCCACAAAAATTTTATCTTATCCATAATTATAGAAGTAAATTTATTACTATTTTTAATTCTTTCGTCTACACATATATCTAGATAATCAAATGGAACCATATTACTTTCACAATACGCAATTACCATAAATTCATTTACTAAAGAGGTGTCAGGTTGTAAACATTTAAACTTTATCGTATAATCTAAGTTTAATTTTTTTATGAAAAGCAGAATTTCAAAAAGCTGTAAAGGTTTCAACCATACATGATATGCAGAGATCAAAAGAATCGGCTTATCACGCATAATAATTTTTTTAGCTCCAAAAAGAGCATTTAACTCCTCACCTTCGATATCCATTTTTATGCAACCAACTTTTTCATTTTTATTTTCAAAAAAAGCATCTAAGGTTATAGTCTCAGTTGTAACATCACCCGAGCTGGTCAAACCACTTCCTTCTCCACTACTTGAAAAAGTACACATTTCATTTTTATCAGAAACAGCTAGCTGACAACATTGTACTCTATTTTGCACATTGTTTTTATTAACAAATTGTGAAAGTAGCTTAAAATTAGCCATATCCGGTTCAAAAGCATAAATTTTATAAAAGGGATATAAAAGAAAAGAGAGAGTGGAATCTCCATTATATGCACCTAAGTCACAACAAACAGAGTCTGACTGTGACCATAATACATTTAAAGGAACTTCCTTCAATCCACCATCAAAATAGTGGTGTTGAAGAGAAATTTTTATATTCTCTGTATTTAACATTGAGAATCTTAGTTTTGCTTCATCTAAAATGAGGCTATGGTTCGCTAAAATAATTTTTTCTTCATCCGAAAGAAAAGTACAAGTTTCTGGTATTTTTAACTTGAGAACTTTCTTGAAAACTGAATTAGGTAGAATCTGAAATAACTTTAAAAATTTATTCAATTGAAACTGTGAGTCTGAATCTAGAAAGCGAGAAACAAGTGCAACAAGCTTCTGTATTTGTTTATAATTAACTTTAAGATACTCATGAAACCCGTCCGTTCTTGTTGTATGAACCCAAAAATTATTCATTATAAACATTTTCCTAAATTTTAAACTTTACTTTTACAAAATTTCAAATAACGATAACGAGTTATAAACAGCCTCATCCATATCATAATATTTATAATCACCAAGTCGACCTAAGAAATATACATTTTCTAATTTTTTTGCTTCATCAAAATATCTATCGTACAGTTCTTTACTTTCATCTCTTGAAATCGGATAATATCTATCGTTTACCCCAAGAACAAAAGCTTCTGAATATTCTTTAGCTATAATAGTCTTGTTAGACTTATCTTTCAAGTAATGCTTATACTCATGAATTCTTGTAAAATCATAATTACATGGATAATTTACAACAGCACCATTTTGATAAAATTCTACATCGTGCTCTTCTAGTGAAAAATTAACGCTGCGATATGGCAACTGCCCATATTTGTAGTCAAAGTATTCATCTATAGATCCTGTCCAAAAGAGCCTATCAAAAGTTTCATTCACTTTCTGAAACTCAGTATTAAGACGAATTTCAATATTAGGGTGAGTGAGCATTTTTTCGATTAACTTCGCATAGCCACCAAGTGGTATTCCTTGATACTTATCTTGAAAATAACGGTTATCACAACTTAAATAAACAGGAACTCTTGCTGTCACTGAACCGTCAATACAATCAGGAGAAAGCCCCCACTGTTTTGTCGTATAATGCAAAAAAACTTTTTCATATACATAGTCAGCTAAAAACTTTAAATCTTCATCATTTTGCTTTTGAAACTCCAAAATGGGAACTTTTACATTGTATTGAAATGTTTTTAATAGCTTTTCTTCCAAATTTTTTGCCATTGTCTGCGGGAAAACGTCATAGATAGTATTAAAATTAAAGGGTATTGTAGTTTCTACTCCGTCTATAAGGGCAATAACCTTATGCATATATGTATTAAAAGGTACAAATTGATTTACAAAATCCCAAACTATTTTACTATTAGTATGGAAAATATGTGAACCATATTTATGAATACAAATATTATTTTTATCATAGTAATCATAACAGTTACCTGCAATATGATCTTTACTATCTATAATGATTACTTGTTGATTAAGCTCTGTAGCTAGCTTATACGCTATTGTTGCACCACTGAAGCCACAACCCACAATAAGATTTTTCACTTTTTTCATACTAAAACTTCTTCCCCATTTCCCAACTCCAGGCAGTTCTCAAAATATCTTCCACATCCGTATACTGAATTTCCCAGCCCAGTACTTCTCTAGCTTTTTTATTATCGGCAAAAAGTTTTGCGGGGTCGCCTGCCCTCCTTTCGCCATATACCACAGGGCATTTCTTGCCTGTCACCTTTTCTGCTTTGGCAATGATTTCCTTTACAGAGGTGCCAATACCTGTGCCAAGATTAATAAAGCCACTGTATTCTTTTATTTTTTCAAGTGCGAGTCTGTGGGCAGAGGCAAGGTCTTCAATATGGATATAATCACGAATGCACGAGCCATCGGGGGTGTCATAGTCCGTTCCAAAGACGCTGATGTGCTCAATATCGCCTTTTATGGCTTTAAGCACAAGGGGGATTAAATGCGTTTCCGGCGTGTGGCTTTCGCCTATGCTGGCGTCACGGCTGGCACCAGCGGCATTGAAATAGCGCAAGGCAATGTAGTTCAGCCCATAGGCTTTATGATAATCCTCAAAGACCTGTTCAATCATAAGCTTTGTTTTGCCATAGGGATTGATAGGTTCTTGTGGATGTTTCTCATCAATAGGCATATATTGAGGATTACCATAGGTAGCGCAGGTGCTAGAAAACACAATTTTATTGACTTTATGCTCCAGCATAACATCCAAAAGATTTAGCGTACCTACCACATTGTTTTGATAGTACTTCTGAGGATTTTCTACACTTTCACCTACGTAGGCATAGGCCGCAAAGTGTATTACAGCCTCTATGGGGTGCGCTTGAAAGGCTTTTTCTAAACTTGCCTTATCCGCCAAGTCGGCATGAATAAATTGCGCCCTTTCATCCACTGCCTCTCTATGCCCATACACAAGATTATCAAGCACAAGGCATTGATGACCATGCTCCAATAAATGCTTCACCATATGTGAGCCAATATACCCTGCGCCGCCTACAACTAAAATCATATATTACCCAATTCCTTGATATGAAAAATCCAACTCTAGTGCTTGTTCCTTGCTTAAAATATTTCTCAAATCAAGGAGTTTCTTTGTCTTCATCACCGAGGCACAGTGCTTCAAATCAATTTCTTTAAATTCTTTCCACTCTGTAAGAACAACAAGAACATCTGCATTGTCTGCCACTTCCAACATATGTTGGGCGTATTCAATTTTATCCCCCAGCAGCTCCTTGGCATTTTCCATGGCTTCTGGGTCATATGCAATTATGTTTACCTTATACTCAAGCAAATGTTCGATGACTTCCATGGCAGGGCTTTCGCGGCAATCATCGGTGCCATCTTTAAAGGCTAGACCTAAGATGCCAATACGAGGGCGGTCAATGCCCTTCACAGCTAGCATGATACGCTCTGCCATTTCTGCTTTACGCTGGGCATTACCCTTAATAGCTGCTTGCACAAGGCTTAATTCCACCTCATTTTGGCGAGCCATATAGTTAAGGGCAAGCGTATCCTTAGGGAAGCAAGAGCCACCATAACCGGGGCCGGGGCGTAAAAACTTGTCGCCAATACGACTGTCTAACCCCATACCTTGTGCCACTTCGGCAATATCTGCACCGGTTTTTTCGCAAAAATTCGCCATTTCATTAATGTAATGAATTTTTACCGCTAAAAAGGCATTAGAAGCATATTTGATAGTTTCTGATGAACGACGTTTCACGAAAAGAAGCGGTGCTTTGCCATTAAATGGGGCATACAGTTCCTTAACCTTTGCAATGGCCTTATCTGTGTTTGCACCAACCACAATGCGATCAGGATTAAAAAAGTCATACACCGCAAAGCCTTCGCGCAAAAATTCCGGCAAGGAAATAATATCAACTTCGGCTTTGGGATTGGTTTTTTGAATCAGATATTCCACATTATCCCCTGTACCAATGGGTACAGTGGATTTTATGGCCACAACAGTATATTTTTGCAAATGTGGAGCAAGCTCTGTAGCTGCAGCATGAATATACTTCATATCTGCTTCTTTTGTTACCGGATGCGGCGGGGTGCCTACAGCGATAATCACTATGTCGGCAGAGGAGACGCCCTCTTGCATAGACATGGTGAAAGTAATACGTCCAGCCGACAAATTTTTTTGAAATAGTTCTTCAAGACCTTCTTCAAAAAGAGTAATTTTGCCTGCACGCAGTTTATCAATTTTTGCTTGCTCTCTATCAATGCAAACAACATCGTGCCCTAACTCTGCCAAACCAATGCCCGTGGGCAACCCAACATAACCTGTTCCAATAATTGACACTTTCATATTAAAACAACTATTCCTAAACGAATCTTTTAAAATATTGAATGGTTTCCGCCAAGCCTTCACGCAACTTCACTTGCGGCTCCCAATCCAAATGCTCTTTAGCCAAGGATATATTAGGCTGGCGCTGCTTTGGGTCATCTGCGGGCAATGGCGTATAAATAATTTTTGACGTACTCTCTGTCATTTCAACAGCAAGTTCAGCCAATTGCTTGATGGTAAATTCCCCAGGATTTCCCATATTCATAGGACCCGTAAAATCATCTGGAGAGCCCATAAAGCGAATCATAAGCTCTATAAGATCGCTTACATAGCAAAAAGAGCGAGTTTGAGATCCGTCACCATAGATCGTAATATCTTTCCCTTGCAGGGCTTGCATAATAAAATTAGAAACCACACGCCCGTCATTGGGGTGCATACGCGGACCATAGGTATTAAACAATCTGCCTACCTTAATAGGAAATCCATGCTGTCTATGATAGGAAAAGAAAAGAGACTCTGCACAGCGTTTACCTTCATCATAGCACGCACGTATGCCAATGGGATTTACATTCCCCCAGTAGGACTCTACTTGTGGATGCACATTAGGGTCACCATAAACTTCAGACGTTGACGCTTGAAAAATCTTTGCCTTTAATCTTTTAGCAAGCCCAAGCATATTGATGGCACCGTGTACGCACGTTTTGATAGTCTGCACGGAATCATGTTGATAGTGTATAGGGGACGCTGGACAAGCTAAATTATATATTTCATCAACTTCTACAAACAAAGGAAAAGTGACATCATGGCGCATAAATTCAAAATTCTTATGATTTTGCAGATGTTCTATATTTTGTCGTGAACTTGTAAAAAAATTATCCAAGCAGATAACTTCGTGCCCATCATTGAGTAAACGCTCACAAAGATGTGAGCCTACAAATCCTGCGCCGCCAGTAACTAAAATCCTTTTACGGAGATGGAGGCCGTGTCTTTGTTGCGGGCTTACAATATTTTTGTGCGATGTAGTTGACATAACGCTTCCAGTTTTAAAAGATTATAAGGTGTATTTAACATCGTGTTCTCGTACATAAAAGTATTTTTTTTGTAAAGCTAAATATGCGATTTCAGGCAGGTGTAAGCGACAGTTATGTCCAAACGCCCCACAGCGCCCTGCACTGAAATTATCCAATACGTATCTATCAATCCGTTGCAAAAGTCTTTTTTCGCCTAAAATTTCATCATAGCCATTAAAAGAATTTTCCATTCAAAGGTTCTGCTTTCATCGTCATAAATCTTCCCATAGCAGGCAAAGTAAAACATATTATCGAAGACAACAGCGAAAATATGTATATG
>CAYJND010000026.1:0-18990 GCA_964371565.1 uncultured Desulfovibrionaceae bacterium | reverse complement strand
TAATGGGAGAGAAGTCTATGCCACTTGTATAGGTAAAAGGCAACCATTTTCGTATGCGGTAATACACAGGCTCGGTGAGGGTGCGTAAGGTGCGTACAATAGGATTGTACGGATCAGGGCGCACCCAAGTGAGCAGGGCAGATATAACCACCACCCAAAAATACACTTCTAAAAGCCCGCCAAGTACTAAGGCTATACCACTTAACGTATTGGATAATATTATCATTTTCTTCCTCTTTATTTTTACCTAGGCCAAAATACGTGCGGCTAAGGTGTCTTGTAATGTTATAAAATTATCACTTTGTAAGCTTGCGTCAAGTTTTTCATGGCCATAGAGCACAAAGGGTACCCCTGCCCCTGCCGCAGCTTGTTGATCTGTAAAGCTATCACCTATAAAAATAATATCTTGAGCTTGCACATTCCACTTTTGTAAAATGTATAAAACCCCTTCTGGGTCTGGCTTTGGTTTTACCGTTAAAGCTGTGACAATGGGAGAAAATTCTTGTAAAACAGGAAATTTATCTGCCACATATTTCATGCCTGTAGAGCGATTGGTATGCACAGCGCAAGGTATATTATGGCTAAGTAACCAACGGGCAAAATCTTCAAAGTGAGCATTAAGCTCTACCATGGACATAATATCACGTTGGTAGCTAACAATATTTGCTCTTTCGCGATGCATTTCTTCATGAAATTGCTTTGGTATAATAAAGTTAAGCGACTCATCTACCGTAGCCATAAAGGTAAAGGATTCCTGCTCTTTTGTTAAGGCAGGTAAATTAAAGTATTCTAAAAATTTATTAAAATACAAACGATTGGCTACTCTAGAGTCAATAATAACCCCGTCACAGTCAAAAATAACACCTTTAATTTTATCCGGTAAGGCTAGTGGAGCAGGCATGCGCTCTCCTTTATGATAATGCAATGTAATCTTTTTTTCAGCCAAGGGGCAGGAAATTTTGCACTGTCTTTTTGCAATAAATCGGCAAAGCTTGCTGTGCATTCTTGTCCTTCATAGTTGCCAAGGCCTAAACGCTCTTTATTTTGTGCACTTATAGGCTGCACATGCAATTGCTGCGCATTTTCCATAATATATTCAATCATTTGTGGATGATTTATAAGGGCGCTGGATTCATCTTCTAAAAACAGTGCCATATTCTCAAGGGTTAAATGCCAAGGGGGAAGGGCAAAAGTATCGCTTGAAAGCATATTTTGTATTTGCTCAAGGCCGGCTAAAGCTTCGTCTTTTTCTACCTCTAAGGCAGAAGTAAGCTGCGCAGCGCTGAAAGTATAATTTTCTGTAAGGCGTTGCACCTCTAAAAGATGCTCTTCCATAAGCCACGCCCAGAGCAAGAATTTTTGCCCTTGGCGCAATTCGTGAATGCTAGCTTCGCTTTGCGGGGCAGGTTCTTGACCTGTTTGAATAAAGCTTTCTAAATCTTCTTGTTCTTGAATTTCTTGTAATTGGGCGCGGCTACGCTGCGGTGCAAGAAGAGCCTGTAAGGGAACCCCAGAAAGCGCGGCTTCGCCCATACTTTGAATATCTTTAAGACAGGCAGCGGCCTCTTGAGGAGAAAAGGGGAAACTTTGCGCCATAAAGTTTTGCGCACTATCTTCTTTTGCTTGCAGGGGTAAGCCCGGCCAAAATAGCACCTTTTGCGCGGCAAAGGCATCCGGCAAAGTAAGGCCTAAGTCTTTGTGCATAAGCGGTAAGCAAAGCAAAGGGGGGCGGTTGGGCATATATTCTCCTTGAACAAGCTGTGTCTGTATACAGTATAAACGTAGACGTAAAAGGAAGCAATGCTTTCATGGAGACTTTTGCTACATAGATGTACTTTTTTTTGAGTATACATTTGGGTGATTTTATGAAAATACAGCTTTTAGCAAAGCATGCTTTGGTAAAGGATAGGCATATGAAAGCAACAGAACATGGCGGTAATATTTTACACTTAGCGCAAAAAGCTGCTTGTAAGCCGCAAGATATTTTAGATTTTAGTGTAAACTTACGCCCAGAAGGGCCGCCGTATTTTTTGCAACGCGCTTTAGAGCAGGCCATGAAGCAGGTGGCTGCGTATCCATCGCCGTATGCTCAAGAGGCTTGCCAAGGGGCGGCGCAAAAATATGGGCATGATGCCTCGTGTTTTGTTTTTGGCAATGGCAGTAACGAGCTTATTCACGCTGCGGCGCGATTTTTTGCAGGCGAGGGGAAAAAATTGGCGCATATTATAGAGCCGGCTTTTAGTGAATATGCCTTAGCTTGTAAACATGCAGGCCTAGAGGTGATACCCTTGTGGGGCGGTGTGCTGGGGCAAGATGCAGAGAGCTTGAGTAAAGTACTACAAAACATTCCTGCGCACGGTCTTGTGTTTTTGGCAAATCCTGCCAATCCCTCGGGTATTTTTTATGCCAAAGAGAGTCTGCTTGCCTGCATTGTGGCTCGCCCTGATCTTACTTGGGTCATAGATGAGGCCTTTATTGAATATGTGGGCAGGGAAGAGCAGCATTCTTTGGCCTTTTTAGAGCCAGAAATCTTTCCTGAAAATATTATTATATTACGTTCTTTAACCAAATTTCACGCCCTTGCTGGTGTGCGCCTTGGTTTACTGCTTGCTTGCGCGCCCATGGCGCAGGGTATACGCGCCATGCTGCCTGCATGGACGGTAAATTGTTTTGCTTTACAAGCGGCCTTGGCGGTACTTGCTGATAATTCAGACTTTGCTATGCAAACAAGGCAAGAAAATATTGCGCGGCGCGAGCATTTAGTTTCGCAATTGCAACAGATTACAGGTATAGAAATTTTTGCTTCTGTGGCCAATTATGTGCTTTTTCGCCATAAGGCAGCGGCGCCGGATTTAGCTGAAGTTTTACTTAAAAAATATCAGATAGCCATTCGGGATTGCTCGAATTATCACGGATTAGAAGATAAAACGTGGTATCGCGTGGCGGTGCGCTTTCCTGCAGAGCACGAAAGGCTTTGCGCGGCGCTCAAAGATGTTTTGTCTTAAAGCTGTAGAGTGCGCCCGGCTACAACAAGATACGCTTCGCGGCTTTGTGCCACCAAGAGCTGATTGGCAAGACCTAGGCCATCGTCAAAGGCGCGCTGTAATGCTGAGGTGCCTACGCCACCAAGCCCCGTTTCACCAGAGACAAAAATCCACCGCGCGCTGTAGTCTTGGCTAAGCTGTATAAGTTCTGCGATTTCTGCTTGCAGTGTTGCTTCAAAAATTTGCAAGGTCTCAGGGGGTATGGTGTCGGCATCAGTTTTAAGTAAGGTTAAAAGTACATTGCTCACCCAAAGCGTAATGCAATCTACAAGCACAGTGAGCTTTTCAGATTTTTCATGATGCTCCTGCAGCCAGGGGCGCAGGGTAGAGGCTAAAGACAGGGGGCACTCCAGTGTGTGCCAGTGGGCGGGCCGTCTTTGTTGATGCTTGCGTATGCGCTGTTGCATGGCATCATCTTTTTCAAAGGTATTTGCTGGTGCTTGCGCCGTAGCCACATAGAGCACAGCCCCCTCGGCTATGGCTGTGGCTTTATTTTCTGCGCAAATGCTTTTACCGCTGCGCGTTCCACCTAGAAAAACATAGATATTTGAAGTGTTATTTAAAGTTTTACTTGAAGAATTGCTTAAAGTGTTGCTTGGAGTTTTGCCTAGCGTATTCATGGGCTCTTTCATGGTATTCCTTAGTTTGTATGCTGGGCTAAAAGCTGGTGTAAAAGGGCAAAAACGTCGTTTTCTGTATGTAATACATGCTGCGCAGCGGCGGCAACGTGCGGGGCTAGGGCATGGGTCATGCCAACGGCTATGGCTATATTGGCACTCAGCATGGCCTGCACATCATTATCTCCATCGCCAATAAAAACTACTGTATAGCCTGCAGCTTGGTAGTCCTGCACGATCTTTTTTTTATCTAAAATTTCTGTGAGTTTTGTGATGGCATTATTTTCAACATAGGCTTTTGAGCAGAAAATTTCACAGCCAAGGCGCGGGGCAAAGTCTTTGAGCCAAGCGTCAACATTGCCCGTGGCAATGCAGCAACGCTCGTTGTTTTGCAAAATAAATGCATGCAAAGTTTCATATAGGGGCATGGTGGCGAGCAGTTTTGCCACCGCATCCACGGGTAAACTCCCCAACATTCGCATTCGTTTTTCTAAGCTTTCTTCAAAGGGTATAAGACCTTGTACGGCTTGTTCTGTAAGGCTTTCCATGTCTTTAGCAATACCAAAATGCTGCGCTATCAGAGGCAGCGTTTCTAGGCTTGTGAGGGTGCTATCAAGATCAAATATAAATTTTATCATGGTTTAAAAATGGGTTATATGAGAGAGAAAATAAGCATAATAAAGCCGCTTATGAATATCCAAATAAAGGTGCTAAGCCAGAGTAGGTGCAAAGCTTTTTCCATATGAGAGGTGCTGGCATGAAGGGTGCCATGGCCTATATATGGGTATTGCACTGCTTGGCCTTTATAGCATACAGGGCCGCTTAGTGTAAGCCCTAAAGCGCTGGCAAAGGCTGCTTCTGACCATGCAGAGTTAGGGCTGGCATGGGCATAGCGATAGCGCCACGCGGTGCGAAAAAGTTCTGTTTTATCTATAATATACCATGTCTTTTGAACATACATTTTTTGTATAAGGGCGGCAAGGTAAATACAGATTAAAGAAAAACGCGCCGGAATATAATTGAGCATATCATCCATTCGGGCGGCGCAGGTACCAAAACGCACATAGGTGGCATTTTTTTTACCCCATTGGGCGTCAAGCACATTGCTGGCGCGGTGTAAAACTACCAGAGCGGCGCTTACTTCATAGCCAAAATATAGCCCCACACTGGCCCAAAAAAGACTGGCTAAAACGCCGTCTACCAAGTTTTCCCCCACACTTTCAATGGCAGCGCGGGCAATGGCGTGACTATCAAGGCTATGAACATCACGTCCTACAATCATGGCAAGCTTTTGCCTTGCTGTGGTTAAATCATTTTTATTTAAAGGAATAATAATATTTTTAGCATGCTGAGCTAAACTTTTGGGTGCCATGCAAAGGGCAAGAATAAGGGCGCAGATGCTATATTTACCTATATTTCCTGCTAAAAGGCCGGCTAGAGATACAAGCCCTATGGCCGCAGTGCATGAAAGGCTTATGACACAGAGCCAGGCTAGGGCTCCGCGTAAAAACATGGTGAAATTATTGGGCCCTTGGCGCAAAAATTTTTCTAATGCATAAGCAAAATTACCCATAAGGCATACGGGGTGATATTTACTACGCGGGTCGCCTATGATGGCATCAAGCCCAAGGGCTAGCCAAAGTAAAGTCCATCCCTGTATATCTAGCTCTTGCATGTAAGCCCCATGCTGGCATAAATGGTGGGCATATCACAGCTTTGACGCACCACAAGGGCAAGCCTATCTAAAGCGCTTTCAAGGTTATATTTATTTCTTTCCTCCGCATGGGGGGGCAAGTGTAAATCTTGGCGCACATGGTCTAAAAAAGTATGTCTAAAGGCATCGTCATCAAAAATACCGTGCAAGTAAGTAGCGTAGCGCCTAGGAGCAATATAACCGCCAATACGCTCTTTTCCTGCTGCATCTGTATGTATAAAGTGTGGCTGCACGTTTTTGCCATGGTTGGTACGACCATGATGGATTTCATAGCCATGGGCAGGCACATTCAAAGGGCTGGTGGCATGGCGTACTTGCAAAAGGGTTTTTTCCTCGGCAAAAGTAGAGCTTATATCCATAAGACCTAGACCTTGCACTGTGCTTTGCGGGCTTTCTAGGGCGTAGGGGTCGTGAATGTGGGTACCAAGCATCTGCAGGCCGCCGCAAATGGCAAAAATCCACTTATCTTGGGCGGCATACTCGAGTATTTTTTGAGCTAAGCCTTTTTGGCGCAAATCTTCAAGGTCATGCACCACCGATTTAGAGCCGGGAAGAATAATAAGGTCAGGATTTCCAAAATCTTCTACGCGGCTAATGGGGCGCAGGCGCACATCTTTTTCAAAACACAGCGGCGCCATATCGGTATAATTAGAGATGCGTTGCAGCATAATAACACCAATATCTAAGATATGTGGTTCTTTTATTGTATTATGTGTGCCTGTCCAAGAAAAGCCTGCCATATCTTCTTCGGGAATATTTATATGGTCAATATGTGCAATGGTGCCCAGTACTGGGGTTTGGGTTTTTTCTAGCATATAGCTATGTGCAGATGCTAAATAACTGGCATCACCACGAAATTTATTCACTATATAGCCTGTAAGCAGGGCTTTTTCTTCAGAAGTAAAAGTGTGCCATGTGCCTAAAAAGGAGGCGTATACGCCGCCCCTGTCAATATCTCCCACCAATAATACCGAGGCATGGGCATGGGCTGCCATACGCATATTAACAATATCATGCTCTTTAAGATTTATCTCTGCAGGGCTTCCGGCGCCCTCAAGCACCATGATATCATTTTCGGCGGCTAAATGGTCATAAGCCTGCTTTACGGTGTGCCACAAATCTTTTTTCTTGGCAAAATATTCGCCCACGCGCATATGCCCCAAAGCTTTGCCCATGACGATTACCTGTGAGCCTGTGTCAGAGTGGGGCTTGAGTAAAATGGGGTTCATGCGCGCGTCGGGGTCAATACATGCGGCTTGGGCTTGTACTATTTGGGCGCGCCCCATTTCTTGCCCTGTAAGGGTAACACCAGAATGCAAGGACATATTTTGTGCCTTAAAAGGGGCAACTTTATAACCGTCTTGCTGAAATATACGGCAAAAAGCCGCTGCTAAAATACTTTTGCCCGCATTGGAACTGGTGCCTTGCAGCATAAGGGCAGGTTTTTTATTTTTCATAGGCGCCTAAACCCCAATACAGATGTATATAACTGGCTTTAACGTTAGCATGCACAGCGCCAACATTATGTGTTTTACCTTGTATTTCTACACTATAGAGCGGTGCATAGTTTTCGTGATGTTCAATGTCTGACCAATGAAATTCATGCCCACGATAGGTTTTTTGTGCAAGGCCAAAGGGGGCATCTGTTAAAAGAGTAGCTTGCCTATAGCCTAAGGAGCGTATGCCTTTGCCCATGCTAGCTGTGGCATTGAGCACACCGCACATATCCCAGCTTTTTCGTGGTGCAGAACCTTGTTCTGCTTCCACAAGATTTTTGCATAAATACATATAACCGCCGCATTCTGCGTAGATTTCACCCTTATTTTGAGCAAAATCATAAATACTTTTCCGCATAGAATGATTTTGCGAAAGCTCTTTGGCAAAAACTTCTGGGTAGCCTCCGCCTAAATACAGTGCGTCAATATTTGGGGGTAGCTGTGCATGGGCTAGGGGGGAAAAGGGCACTAATTCATAGCCTAATGCCATGAGCGCGCGTTCATTTTCGCTATAATAAAAGCAAAAAGCTTTGTCTTTAGCTATGGCTAGTCTTTTCTTAGAATTGCCTTGTAGGGCTGGAGCTATTGTGGGCACCAAGGGGCGCGCTATCTTGCATAGCTTTGCAAGAGTATCAAGCTGGCAATGTTCTTCGAGGGCTTGAGCTAGCGCGTCATACCAAGCCTCTTGCCCCGCCACCTCATGTGAAGTGGCTTCGTCTGCTGTATTTTCGCCTGTAGCAATTTCCCCCGCCGCAACCTCGCCTGTTGCAACTTCTTGAGAGGGCACAAGACCTAACTGCCTTTCAGGTAAATGCCATTGCTCTTGTCGTGGCAAGGCGCCCAGTAAAGGCGGTAATTTTGCTTGCTCTAAGGCCTTGCGTAAAATTTGCACATGGCGCGCACTGCCCACATTATTGGCTATGCAGCCCACAATATTTACGCTGTGGTCTTGAGCCTCAGCCAAAAAACCGCGTACCAAAGCCGCCGCAGAAGCCGCCATACCTCTGGCATTAAATACTAAAATAACAGGAAGATGTAAGGTTTTAGCAAGGTGAATGGTGCTGCCCTCAAGGTTGCCTACCTCTCTGCCATCAAAAAGCCCCATGACGCCTTCACATATGGCCATATCTGCCTGCGTGCCCTTTTGTACGTGCTGTTGCGTGTTTTGTTCCAATGCGGTAATGCTATGGCTCCAAAGGCTGCGCACGCCAGCTTCTCCCATCATCCACGTGTCTATATTGCAGGCGGTGCGCCCCGTAGCCTCTTTGTGAAAGGTTGGGTCAATATAGTCCGGCCCGCATTTAAAAGCTTGCACGGTTAAGCCGCGCCGACGAAAGGCACGCATAAGCCCCATGCTGATAAGGCTTTTTCCCTCGCCTGAGCGCGGGGCTGCTATGCAAAAAGCGTAAAAATCTTGCATAAATATCTCTTTAATCTTCCTTGTTAATCTGCCGTGCAAAGGTATTTGTCTACATAGCCTCGGGCTTCATAGAGGGTATTATCGTGAAAAACCGTGCGTTCACTGCCCATGAGTACCAAAGTAGACATATCTATGTCGCTTTCAGGAAAATCTTTGAGTTTTCCTACCCATTTTTCTTCGTTGGGGCGTGCGGCGTGGCGCACATAGGCGCACCAAATATCTTCACCGCGCTGCTCTTTAAAAATAGCCAGTGCCTCTGCCAATAGGGCGCGTCTTTTTTTACCGGCAGGATTATAAATAGCCACAGGCAAAGCCGATTGCGCCACAGCGCTAATATTTTGGCGCACCTCTGCCGTGGGTACCAAGAGATCAGAAAGGCTTATAAGAGAAAAACCATTTTGTAAGGGCGCCCCCAAAGAAGCTGCGGCAAGATTGGCTGCGGTAATGCCGGGCAGCACCTTGATGGTGACATCTTTAAAGGCCTCATTGCGTGCTTTAAGTTCAAAGAGTAAACCTGCCATGGCTAAGATGCCGGGGTCACCAGAGCAAACCATGCAAACATTTTTGCCCTTGGCTGCTTCTTGCAAGGTGTCAGTGCAGCGCGCTACTTCCCCCATCATACCATTTTGAATGATGGGTTTATCTTGAATGCGATCTTTAATAAAATCTATATATTTGCTGTATCCAGCCACCACATGGCACTGGCGCAAAGCCCTATCTACTTCTGGGCTAATGTGCTCGGCTTGACCTGAGCCAAGACCCACCACAGTGACAACTTTTTCTTTGGCTTGCGTGGTAGAGCCATGGGGTATTTGCGCCACAGCCAAGGTCATGGCTTTGGCTGTGTGTTTATGCACTACAAGGCGCGGTTTTGTAGGGGTGTTATGTCCCCCCTGACTGATATTGGCGGCGCAAAGCAAGGCAGCGGCTTCGCATACCGAGGCTGTGCCAATTTTTTCTTTGACTGTGGTTGAGGCATTGGGCACGGGCACAGCATCAAGGTTGTCTACTGAGTAAAATTCTAAAGGAATCTGCCATTTTTCACTTAAACTGAGTAGAGCCTTTTCTTGAGCTTTCACTTCACAGGTGGCAAAACACTGTATTTGTGCAGGGCTAATATGATTTTTTTCTAAAAAATCTATAACCTGTGCCTCAAAAGTTGCCACGTCCATATCTTTACGGCAGCCCATGCCCAGCACCAAAGCTTTAGGGTTTATATACAGCGCTGTGCATGTGGCGGGTAAAGGCTCTTTTTGTAGGGCGTCATGTTCATGCCACACTACAGCACAGGGGGCGGTGATCTGCGCCAGCGACGTAACAAAATGCATATGCTCAAGGTGTGCATAATGGGTATCAAATAAAGCCTTGGGGCCATAAAAAGCTATATCTTTTTTATGTAATAAGGCCATATTAAGACTTTTAATGGCTTCAGTATTTACAATGCGCCCTTTGTGCATGGCGGCAAGCTCATCAAAGGCAAGTATATCTTGCCCGTCAGTGGCTGTGCTTATGACAGCTTGCCCCCCTGTAATGCGCGCAATGCGGCGGCATAAGCGGTTGGCACCGCCCAAATGGCCGGAAGTTAGGCTTATACAGTGGGCGCCGCTGTCTGGACAAGCAATGACGGCAGGGTCAATACTTTTATGCTGTAAGAGAGGGGCTATTTTACGCACGGCAATGCCTGTGGCGCCTATAAAAATGTGCGCCGCAAAATGTTGCCAGTGCTGGCTTAAATGCTGGTCAAAGCTCTGTGCAGCTAGGGTATGCAGTGAGATGTTTTCACTGTCTAGCCATTTTTTTTGCTCAGCGGGTATTTCTGTAAAAGTAGTGTATATGCTGGCGGGCACATCAAGGCCGCGGGCAATTTCTGCGGCGCGCTCTAAGCCCTTTTGCGTAAAAGCGTATAGGGCGCAGGCACCGTCAAAATGCTCGCTTGGTAGGGTGTTTCTATAGCCATGCGAGAAATCTTTATTATAGAGCAATGATTGTGTGTGCTGCTGCCCTAAGGCCTCACCCACTAAAATAAGAGCTTGGCGCCCAATGCCGGCTTCTTGGCATTTTTGCGCAAGGGTTGCCACGGTGGCACGAATAATGCGCTCATCAGGCCACGATACACGGTAAACCAACGCGGCAGGTGTTGTGGGGGCAAGGTCGCCTTTTTGCATAAGGCCTTGCATAAGCTCTTGTATTTTTCCTACACTCAAGAAAAAAACCAAGGTAGCGCCGGTTTTAGCAAAGGCGCTGGCTTGTTCTTTTTCTGGCATGGGGGTGCGCCCTGGGGTGCGAGTTAATATCACCGATTGACTCACTTCTGGGCAGGTGAGCTCGGTACCAAGGGCGGCGGCGGCGGCAAAAACAGAGCTGACACCGGGCACAATGCATGCGCTCACCTGTTCGGCGGCAAGGCCTTTAATTTGTTCATTGATGGCACCAAAAAGGGCAGGGTCTCCCGTATGTAAGCGCACCACTTTTTGACCTTTTTGGGCGGCGCTTGCCATGCGCTGCACTTGCTCTTCTAAAGGCATTGATGCTGTGTCAAAATGTGCGGCATGGGGGCAGGCTTGTAAATGGATGGGATGCACTAGTGAGCCGGCATAAAGCACCACGTCTGCCTCTTGCAAGGCACGTAAACCGCGCAAGGTAATAAGGTCTTCTGCGCCAGGGCCGGCGCCCACAAAAGTTACATGGGGTTGATTTGTTGGTATATGTGCCATTATTTACGCTCTCTAGACTGTTTTTTAGGGCTAAAAGTAAATATATAAATGGTATTTTGGTTTTTAAGGTTATGATATTTGCCGGCAATACTTTGCTCATGGGCTATTTGCACACTGGATAAACTTAATCTGTGCTCGGGTGCGCAGGCGCTAATGGTATGAAAGCTTTCTAAAGATACGGCGCTTACCACGAGGAGCCCTTCTGGAGGTAAAAGAGCAAGACTACGCGTAATAATTTGCGTAATTTGAGCGCCGCCGCCGCCGATGAAAATTCTATCTGGGCACCATAAGGCATCTTGTGCTTGTGTGTCAGGGTTGAGTTTATTTAAAAAGTTCATAGTTTCGGTGTGTTGTACGTGATAATTTTGCACGCCCATTTTAGCGGCATTGGCTTTCATATGGTCTATACGATGCTTTTTTTGCTCTAGCGCAAGTACTTGCATATGCGGGCACAGTGCGGCAGCTTCTAAACCCACAGAGCCACTACCGGCGCCTAAATCCCATAATGTGCCCCAAAGGGGGAGGCGTAAGCGAGCTAAAATAATAGCGCGCACATCGGGGGCAGTGATAAGATTATTTTCGCGCTCATAAAAATCTTCTTCTAGCCCTAAGGGCAGCTGCGGCGGAATATGAGAAACCTTGGCAAGGCTTTCATGTAAAAGTGCATCTTGTATATATACAAGATATTTTGTTGGCAATATGAGCAATATAGACGTGGCGTGGCAGCTTTTTTGGGCTAAAACCTCGAGCCTATCTATATGTATGCTTTCCTCATGGCTGCCAAGGCGCTGTGCTAGCACGGCAAGAGTGTTTTTAGCCTTGGGGTGAAAGTCTATAAGAGCTTTGGCAATACTGGAAGCTGGGTAGGTGCTGCCCCCATAGGTGAGAGAAAAAGGCTCACTGGCAATGCGGCGTACAGGAATATGCGCCTTGACATGCACAGAAAAGAGTTTTACTTCACTCCATGGTAAGGCAAGTTTATGAAAAAGGGCTTGAAAAGCGGTAATATTTGGGTGAAAGGTCATGGCCTCGTGGCGGCGTAAGGCTGCTAGAGTGCCGCCTATGCCATTATACAAGGCGTCTCCAGAAGCTAAGATGAGCACCTGTTCGCCCTCTCGGCATAATTGCAAAGCAAGGCTAGCATCCTCTCTCGCTTTGGCTGCCACGCAGTGGCAATGCTGTTTGGTAGGATCTATATGGGCGGCATAGAGCTCAAGTAAAGCTTTTGAGGCAAAAATATGTGTGGCCTTAGCTAGATGGTCTATAATATGAGCGTGTAAGCTGTTTTCTATACCACAAGAGAAAATATGAATATGACCTTGCTGGGGCATTATGTGGCCTCACTCTGTAAAAAATAATACGGGTCTTCTGGGGCCTTGGTGAGCGTGTTTTGCTGCTCCGTGTTAGCAGGCTTTGTTGTATCTATGTTTTGTTCGCCATAAGCGTGGGAGGACATAGCCATGGAGGCGGGCACCAAGATGCTTTTTTCGAGCAAAAAATCCCCGTTAAAATCAAAAAGTAAAAGGCGCAATTTTGCGGCTATGCTAATAAAACGTGCTAATTGCTCAAGAGCTTGTTCTGCAAGCTCGTGCAAAGTGGCTTTACGCGCTGACTCGGGAATACACAGTAAAGCTTCACGAATGGTGACGCATTGACGTAAGTTTTTATGCAGCTCATGTGCCCTAGGGAGATGCTTTTGCACTACGGCATAAAAAAGCTCTCTATCTTGTGTAGTTTTATGTGCGTGGGTATTTTCATAGCCAGCTGCATACTTACATAATTTTCCTGGCATGCAGGCTATGGTAATGTCTTGCATGCCATGGGCGCAAGCGCTATTTATGCTGGCGGCTATAAAGTCAGCAATGCAGGTAAAGGCTGTTTGGGGTAGGGCGGGTAGGTACTTTTGCGCGCCTTTTTGCGTGCGTCCCCCAGTGCAAAAGACCATGCTCGTGCCGCCTTCGTGTTTATGCGCACGCACGCACAATTTTATGGTGGCCTTATACGCTTCGTGACTAAAGGGACGTACCAAACCGGTACTGCCTAAAATAGAAATACCCCCCACAATACCAAGCTGAGTATTGAGGCTTTTTTGCGCCATGGTTTTACCTTGAAGCACACCAAAGGAAAAAAGCCAAATGCCTGAGTCCATGCCGTGTTTACGCAAATTGTTTTGGAGCATACGGCGCGGGCCTTGGGTAATGGCCCATTTGCCTTGCTCGCAATCAAAGCCTTGGCGTGTGCATGTGCCTATCCCATCAAGGGCGTGCACAATAAGAGTGCCCCCGCCTATGTGTAGTATATAATCTTTTTCCTGAGCCTCACTCAGGCAGGCTTTACGTATTTGCCCATAAAAAATTGCCTTATGGGTGCAGTCTGGGTCGTCTCCCCCGTCTTTTTGCACCGCAAGCATATCATGCACTTTTTCTGATAATACGGGAATATAACGTGTGCACCTATCTAAAAATTCTAGCGGTACAGAGGTTATGGAAGTATGAGCATGGGCACTTTGCGGCGTTTTTTGTGTAAGCCAAGAGGTCACAGCCACAGCGCACATGGTGGCACCTGTGGAAAAACCCCAGCGCAAAGGCGGGGTGTTTTGGGCTTTGGCGTGAGTCATAAAATCCTTATACTTTCTTAGAATACCGGTTTTTCGTCAGTGAAATGTTCCATAATGGCGTGCAAAGTTGTTACCGCCAAGGCAGAGCCGCCGCGTCGCCCTTGCAAAATAATATGTGGTACAGGGCAGGAGCTTAAAAGCTCTTTAGATTCCACCACATTCACAAAGCCCACCGGCATGCCTATAACAAGGGCAGGCTTTACATTTTCTTCTAAGATATAGCGAGCAATGCGAGCTAGAGCCAGCGGCGCATTACCAATAAGAACGATGGCGCCCTCTAAGATGGGGCGGGCTTTTTCAGCGCTGCATAGGGCTCTGGTGCTGGCGCGAGCTTTAGCAGCGGCGCATACATCTGGGTCAGCAATATAGCAGTGAATGTCATCCTTGGTATAGGCTTGGTTTACCACTTGCAAACGCGCCAGTGAAAGGCCAGCTTTTATCATATTTGAATCACAATAAATAGGCGCCTTGCGTAGCAATGCCGCCTTGGCAGAGGCTATGGCATTGTGCCTAAAGGTGAGATATTCTGCCATATGTATATCGGCTGAGCTATGAATGAGGCGACGTGCCACCCGCCATTCATCAAGAGGTAGAGTTTTGTGAGCGGGGCATTCTTGTTCAATAAGGCGAAAGCTTTCGGCTTCAATTTCTGCCGCGCTAAGGTGCCAACGAATAGTCATATTTATCCTTATAAAGTTTGCATATAGGCTATGGTGATCCCAGCGCCTAGCATAGCCACAATAATGCGCGAAAATTGCATGGTAAAAACGATAATGCCCCCTATTTTGGCAGGAAAAATAGCCAAAGCTGTAGGTAAATTTCTGCGTAAGGTGCGAATGGGATTGCCCACGGCGCTAGCTACTAGCATAGCTAGTAAAATTTGTGCGTTATCAATGAGACCTTCACTGCGTAAATTGGCCGCCACGGTGGAAGATTGTATAAGACCACCTATTTGCATTGCCACAATAGAAATTGCTTCCGCGGGGAAAAATTTTTGCACATGAGCAGGTACCAGTGTATTCCAAAAATCAAAGGCACCTATTTTTAAAAGCCATTCAAGGCTTAAAGTTAGTGGCACTGTGATGCAAATAAGGCGAAAAAGCAGCGCCAAAGAGCGTAGGACGGCTTGACGTAAGGTTTCTGCCCAAGGCTTTATAATAAAGGGTGTGTGCTGTGCGTGTTTAGGATATGTATGGTTTGTGTGGTGATCTACATGCCATCTATTCCATGCAAATACAGCCAAAATAACAAATAGCCCGCCTGAAAATTGCACGACAAAAAATAAAATACCCGGCAAGCCAATGGTTGCAACCACAGGAATAATAACGCGTATGGAGTGGGCAATATAGGAAACATAGCTATTGGCCATACCGCCGGCTATGAGGGCTGAGGTGCCAATGCGCCCCTCTTTATGACTGCTTGCCAGCATGGTGTGCGCCGCGGCGGTGGACACCAAAGCTGTAGGTAGGGCAAGGCCAACAATTTCCGGTAAGCGGGCTAAATGGCTTAACTTACCCATGATATGGGCTAAAAAACGATGCCAACAGCGCAGCTCTATAACCGCGCCTAAAAAAGCAGCAAGGCCTACCATGGTAAAGATTCGTGTAAAAGATTGTAATTTAGTGGTAAACTTTTCCCAAGAGCTTTTTTCTTGAGTTGCTTCATTTTTTTTAGAGACTTTATCTGTCTCTTGCATGAGGTCGTTTTGCGTAAGGCTTGGCTGTTTTTGTGATGCTATCACAGAGCTGTTTTCAGAGCTTTTTGTTGCCTTAGGCATTGCCCCAGAAATGTGAGTAGACGTGCTACTTTCAGGCATATGCAACATGAGATACGCAGAGAAAATAAGCGCAAGAAAAAAACAAGCAAGGCTCCATGGCTTTTTCCATGGGGGAAGCTTTGTCATACGCCCAGATGTCATTTTTTCTTTACCATCATCAGTGAGTAATAAGTATCTTCACGTTCTTGAATCTGATCAATATCTCGTAATACAAGCTCATTTTCCATGCTAAGATGCTCGCCATAGATAATTTCTATATCTTCTTCTTGCCGTAAACGTTCAATGAGAGCTTGGCGGCTACGATAGCTTTTTAGTAAAATGGTGGTAGATTTTTCAGGAAAAGACAAGGCGGCGGCATCTTCACTGCTAAAAGAAGGGATAATACGCAGCATTTCTTTATTTTCTACCAAAATTGTGCCAGATTTCGCTGCCAAAGTGGCAAAAGAGGTGATGCCGGGCACAATTTCTATTTCAACTGTAGGCAGGGCGCTTTGTACGCGCTGGAGCATATAACCAAAGGTGCTATAGGTAAGGGCATCGCCAAGGGTGGCACAAGCGCAGTTTTTGCCTTCTTTAAGGCAGGCGATGATTTCTTCGGCATTTTCTTGTACTTTGGTAAAGCGAACAGTGGTATCTTTAGACATGCTAAAGGTTTGCAAACGTATTTCCCCTTGAGGTTTAGCAGCCTGCACAGCCTGAAGAGAAATGCTTTGCTGGGCATTTTTTGAAATGACCGTAAAAATAATATCAGCTTCTTGAAGAAGCTCCACAGCGCGTAAGGTGAGATATTTAGGGTCGCCGGGGCCAATACTCACCCCAAAAAGTTTACCAATTTTCATTTTTTACCTTTAAAATAGATGCAAAAGCATGGCGTAATTTTGTGTGAAAGGGCTTGCAAGATGTATAAACTTGCAAGCCTTGTGATTCATTTGCTTTAACTATGGAAGCAAGGGGGCAAGGTCAAGGTAGGCATTTTTAGCATGGCGCAAATAAATATCGCGAATGCCTTGTATTTGGCCTAAACCCACCACATGAGGATGTACGGTAAAGCCTTCTTTCTTTAATAAAGAAGCCCAAGAGTCTTCTTCCGCGCCTACCAAATCGTTGACGGCATGGTCACCGGCCACAATCATAAAGGGCATGAGCCACACATTTTTAATACCATCAGCTTTGAGCTTTGTAAGTACGCTATCAAATGTAAGACCGCCTTCAACACAGGCTAAATGTACGTTTTTATCGGCTGCGGAGAAAGCATTTGCGGCGGCTAAAAGCACTAAATCCCCAGGGCCATGATTATTGCCATGCCCCATAAGTACTACGGCTTCATTTTTTTTTCGCTGCGAGGGCAAAGAGGCTAAAACCACGCTGACAGTTTCGTCGAGATCTTGCTTAGAAACAAGTAGGGGGTCACCAAGTTTAGCCGTGGTGAAGCGCTTGGGATTATCAATAATATTTTTTACCATCATGCGCTCGGTTTCCATATATTCAGCCGCCGGAGCCACATGAAAAGATTGCACGGTAAGGTTTGTAACGCCATCACTGGCAAGTTTGTTTAAGCCCTCTTCTACAGAAAAAATATGCTTCCCTTGTTTTTTGAGCTTTTTACGTATAATTTCTGAGGTGTAGGCAACAACTACAGGGCCTTTGGCGCCATAGGCTTTTTGAAAATCAGCCTCAAGGGCATCTAAGGCCACCTTGCCGCTGGCTACTGTGGTGCCAAACATGACAAGTAATATGCCATCTTTGGCAAGGGCGGGGCTTGCTATTAAGAGGGCGCAAGCAAAGACGAAAAGATAAAAACGTTTCATATGGTTCCTTCGACCCAAACATCGTAGGTCTAAAAGTATGCAGCGCATACTTTTTATTCTATTTTAGGCTGGTTCCCGACTATGATGTGAGCACATCTTTACGGTTGCGAGTCAGCGTCGATTTTCACGAACTTCCCATTTAAAGCAAAAAGCACTCCTAAAATTGGTTACTCATGGGCGTAATGTACGGCATGGGCTTATAAAGAGCAAGTTTTTATGCAAGACAAAAAATGAGAAGCATGGCGCATTCTACCATTTCAATAAGGCAGCCGTACACATCGCCAGTAACGCCGCCAATGCATTTTTGCGCTTTAGCTCTAAGGGCATAGGTGAGCCCAAGGCCGCAGAGGCAGGCTAGGGGAATAGTATAGATAAATACATTTTGCACGGGGCAAAGCAAAGTGTTCAACCATGTAATGCTCATTACAAAGAGCATAAGCAGAGCTGCATTTTTTCGTATGCGGGGGGTTATATGGTGCGCTGTGGCCTTAGCTAAGCTAAAGCTTTGTTCGTGGGCTCTGGCATTGGGAGCACTGTGGGCAATAAAGACCATGGATCTTGCAAAGGCAGCGTTAAGGCAGAGTATAAGTATACCGAAAGCCATGGTATGAGCAGAGGTGTTTATAAAAAGAATTTGCGCTAGGTGCGCGAGGGTTGCAACTTTAATGGCTAAAATAAAAAAAAGAGCAATGGCGGCAAAAGTGCCTACGGTGGGGTCTTTCATAATGCTGAGGCGTTTTTCTTTGGGGGCTTCCACCACAAAGGCATCGGCGCAGTCAGCTAGACCATCTAAATGCAATGCGCCTGTGATAACAACCCAGACCAAAGCTCCTAAAATACCCACTATACTTGGGGGGAAAAGAAAGGAAAAAAGCATGAGCGCAAGGCCCACAATAAGTCCCACAATAAGTCCCACTTGGGGGAGATAGGCCATAATGCCAGAGAGGCTTGCAGATTGTCCCTGTGTAGTTACAGGAAGACGCGTAAAAAAAGAAAGAGAAGCTCGTAAAGACATGATTCACCTAAGGTTGTTAAGGTCGCTAAGGTTGCTAAAGGGGCAAAGGGCACTAAAATTAAAATTCAATGCCCTTGGTGGCAGGTATACCGCTTTTGCACGCATGTTTAATATCTGCTATTTCGGAAACGATATGAGCTAGCTCTATGAGCCATTGTGGTAAGCCGCGCCCCGAAAGCACTAAATGCACTCCATGTTCTTGGCACAATGTGGCAATTTTTGTGACCTCTTCTTGGCTAATGAGCTGGCTTTTAAGGGCATAAAGGCATTCGTCTAAAATGAGCATGTGGGCTACGGATATTTTTTCTTGTGCCCAGTTAAGTACCTGCTCTGCGGCGGTGCGGTGCATGGGACGTTGTTCTTCTTTAGTGAAAAAACCTTTACCGCCAATGAAAAAATCTTCTTGAAGTAGCTGTTGTAAGAATTGTTGCTCACCGGTTTGTTGATCTGATTTCATAAATTGAGCAAAGCATACGCGCATGCCGTGTCCGTGGGCGCGCAGGGCTTGCCCTAGGCAGGCGCTAGTTTTACCTTTGCCATTGCCTGTGTACACAATGATGAGGGGAGCTGTGGGGGCTGTGGAAGTTGCGGGAGCAGGGGAGGATGCGGGAGTCGTAGCGGTCATGGGAGTCATGGGGGTAGCCTCCTTTAACAAATAGATAAGGAAAGAAGCATATTACAAGATACAAAAAAAGCCCTAGGTAAAACCTAAGGCTTTTTTTGTGGCGGGGCTGAAGAGATTCGAACTCCTGACCTACACGTTCGTAG
>CAYJND010000025.1:0-18992 GCA_964371565.1 uncultured Desulfovibrionaceae bacterium | reverse complement strand
CCTCCTTTTTCCAAAAAACTTTCATGGCGGCAAGATTCAATCGCAGAAAGAACATTTTGGCGCAATAAAATTGTATTTAGGAGCTATTGAAGCGCGTTTTGGGGAGGAAGGGGACTTTTTGGCGCTAGCAAAAGCCCCTCCTTCCCCTCACATGAAAAAAATAACATATTAACATATTACTATTATAAGGAGACAGTATGATTTGTTGTAAAACTGATACTGAAACTGTGGCAGCGCCTGTTACTGTAGGTTGCAATGTACCTTTTGAGCGTACTCGTCGTATTACCGGCTACTTGGTGGGAACTTTAGATCGTTTTAACAATGCGAAGAAGTCTGAGGAGCGCGACAGGGTAAAGCATGCCTAGTGCGCAAATTCGTTTGCACGGTGTTGCCCCCGAGTCCATAGTGGATGGGCCGGGGGTGCGCTATGCTATTTTTACTCAGGGCTGCCCGCATGCTTGTGAGGGCTGTCATAATCCTGGTAGTCATGCTGTAGAGGCTGGCTACAACAAAGATATTCACCTTTTACTTACTGATATTTTAGAAAATCCTCTTTTATCTGGCGTAACCTTTTCTGGTGGCGAGCCTTTTATGCAGGCTGAGGCTTTGTGTGAGCTTGGGCGTCTTTTGCGACAAAAATCTATTTCTATAGTGACATTTACGGGCTATACCCTTGAAGAATTGCAGGCGCGCGCAGACTATGATGGCGCTGTGGCAGAGCTTTTGTCTTTATCGTCCATGCTTATAGACGGCCCTTTTGTGCAAGGGCTTATGAGCGAAGAGTTGGTATTTCGTGGCAGTTCTAATCAGCGAATCTGGCAGCAAGAGCAAGGGAGCTGGCGCTTAGTAAGCGATTAAACTCATTCTGCATCTAATATGTCTAATTGCACAGAGCGTGCAATGACGCGCTCTCTTGGTACTCTAAAAAACTTCACCATAAGATTTATTTCTCTTTCCATATCATCATTTTCATATTGTTGTAATTTTTCTTGAAAGAGCTTTCTTGGCATAAGAAAGGCGTGGGCAAAATAGTCTAGGCGTTCTTGTGCTTCTTTTGAAAGTGGTTTTGAGGGGGGGTACATTTCGCTGCTTTGCCATTTATTCACATTGATTTTATAGCCCATGCCTAAAAACAAATACCCTAATAGGCGGGCAATGGTGTATCTTTCAAAATCTTCAGACATGCCGTAGGGCAAGTACATTTGAAAGCCGTTTCCAAATTTACGTATGACGCCATCTTTATATTGAGTGCTATCTTCTGCCGTGATGATAGAGCCACCCAAATTGCTTATAAGGGTGTGTATACTAAAAATGGGATAGCTAATGTTAAACTTTTCAATAAGATTGTTAACAAAAGACTCAAGGGGGAGGTTTGGCATGGTCAGGGCCTCGCGGAAAAAAGTTGTACGGTAAGCATGTGAGGGCACTATATAGTACATTTACAAATATTTCGATGAGAATTCATAAAAAAATATTTAATCATATTAATATGTTAAAATATTTTTTTTTATGAATTGCCCTTTTGGCTTAGCCAGCGGCGCAAGGTACTAAATAAAATCTCTGGTACAATGGGCTTAGTAATGTGTTCATTCATGCCGTGCTTTAAGCTTTTTTCTCTATCGCCTGCCATGGCGTGAGCCGACATGGCAATGATGGGTAGCTGTGCATACTGTGGATTTTGTCGTAGGGTTTTTGTGGCAGTAAGGCCGTCCATAATGGGCATTTGTATATCCATCAGTATTGCATCATAGGGTTTTTGGGTTATAAAGTTTAAAGCTTCTTGCCCATTGTTTGCTATATCTACAGTATAGCCCATACTTTGTAATAATTCTTCGGCGATAATTTGGTTAATCTGATTGTCTTCTACCAAAAGAATGTGCTCGCCTTGGGCTTGATAATCTTGAGTATCGTTAAGGGGCGCGCACAGAGGGGCTGCTTTTTGATCTGTTAAGGGGAAAGTAGCCGTAAAGAAGAAGGTAGAGCCTTTGCCGGGGGTGCTTTCTACCCAAATTTCCCCTTGAAGCATGTGCACAATGCGTTTGGATATGACGAGCCCAAGACCCGTACCGCCGTATTTGCGTGTGACAGAGGTGTCGGCTTGTGTAAAAGCAGAAAAGAGATTTTGCACTTGTTCTTGGCTTAAACCAATGCCTGTATCTTTAATGGCAAATTGATATTTTATAGATGTGTCGTTTGTTATTTCTGATGTGATATCAAGGCTTACTTGCCCTTTTTCGGTAAATTTAATGGCATTGTTAATAAGGTTTAAAAGCACTTGCTTTAAGCGTAAGGGGTCGCCTAGAACGCGCAATGTAGAATGCTGCCCTTCATTGAGCGCATGGGTAAGGCCTTTTTCTTGTATGGTATGACCAAAGAGGCTTTCTAGCTCAGAGCAAATTTCGTGAATGGTAAAAGAGGTGTTTTCTAATTCTAATTTGCCTGCTTCAATTTTAGAAAAATCTAAAATATCATTGATAATGCGTAGCAGCTCATGGGTAGAAAAGAGGGCTTTTTCTAAATAACTTTGCTGCATGGTATTGAGTTTTGTACCAGATAAAATACGTAAAAGCCCTAAGATGCCGTTCATGGGCGTGCGAATTTCGTGGCTCATATTGGCAAGAAAATCGCTCTTGGCTTGCGCGCTTTGTTCGGCGGCTTTTTGGGCATCTTGAATTTCTGAGAGCATTTTATGGGTTTCGCGCAAATCCATACAATAGGCAATGTACAGGTCTTCCTTTTCTATGTGAGCGCGTACAAGGGTGGTATCCATAGAATAAAGCTCTTGATTTGCGTCTATGGCTAATAGTTCAAAACGACTTTTTCCGTTTTGTGCTGTTTGCATGAATTTATCTTGGATAAAAAGATCTGTGCTTTGCCCATTGGCCTGCGTTGGCGGAAAAGACTGCATAACATCGGCTAAAAACTTTTCTTTATTGTAAAAACGGCTTATGTGCAGGGCTTCTTCGTTGGCATCGATGATTTTGGCTTCGGGCGTAAGAATATTAATACCCATGGGTACACCGTTTAGTATTGCTTCGGTGCGTTTTTCTGCAGCTTGTGCTTTTCTGATACTTTCTTCAACTTCGCGCAAATCTTTGTAAAAAACCACTACCATGTCTTGTCCATTGTGTCTGGTTCTTACGGCAGTAACGGCAGTGGGTACTTCTTTGCCATCTATGCTGGTGCCCATCCATGGGCCTTCGGCATGGCCTTCGGTAAAAGCTTTTTGCAATTGCTCTTGCATTTTTTGTAAGGATGGGCTGCCATCTGGTTGGTATGGCGGATATAATTGAGCCAAGTTTTGCATAAATTCATCGTGATTGCGTAAGCCAAAAGCTTTACACATGGCTGTATTACAGCCTACAGGGGTGCCGGTATGATCCCAAATCATGGCGCCTACGGGGCTGGCATCAAGCATTATCTTGCTGTATTCATGAGACTCTTCAAGTTTAGTTAAAATGGCATTACGTTCTCTTAAATCGCGTAAAAAGACATAGACCACGCGTTCATTGTTCCAGGTATTGGCAATGAAAGTAATTTCGCAAGGCACTTCTTTGCCCTCAATGTCTATATGGAGCCAATTTTTACGAATAGCTTCATGGGTGAGGGCTTCATCCAAGTATTTATGGCAAAGTATTTTAGAGTATTCCCCATTGGGTTGAAATTCTGGTAATGTCTTGTAAAAATTATCCATCAGCTCTTGCACAGAGCTAAAACCAAAAAGCTCTGCTGCTTTTATGCTGGCATCTATCATGGTGTGGTTTTGCGACCAGATATGCATGGCAAAGGGCATACTTTTAAGAATGCTTTTTAATGAGTCACCAGAAATAAACACTTCACTTTGCGCTTTATGCAGTTGCTGCCTTGTGCTTTGCAATTGCTGTTGGGTGAGGTCTAGTTGCTTACGTGTTTGCTCTAGTGAAGTCAAAAGCTCTTGATAGGCTTCTGGCGTGGGGGAAAAGGCAGACAATGGCGAGGGGGAATTTTTTGTATTCATGATATACCAGGTGACTCGGGTAAATATGTTGAGCACAAAGAACTGTGCACGTGGATATAAGAGAAATAAGGTTAATTTGCAAAAAGTCAAGCTTGTATGCGAAGAAGTCGGGTAAGTTTTTTGTTTGCTAATATATAAATTGGCTTTTTTATATGTGCCTAAGCTGGAAAAGCGCTCATAGCTCATGATGGTATGGCTAAAAAGTAATATTTATTGATATTTACAAGGTGTTAACTGCAGATTTCACGCAAAAGTAAACGAAACTTATTTTTGCAGGGAGTAGCAAAAGGGAAGCGAAATTTTTTGTATATTAAAATGGAAGCTGCAAGGAGAAAAGAGGTAAGGAAATCGTAGTTTATTGCTAAACATTACAGTTTAAAGATGGTTTTAACAGTTTATTTGGAATAAAATATTTTGTTATGGACGGTTATAGTATAAAATACTATGGTTATATTTTATCTATAAGAAAGAAAATATTGAACGAAACCTTCGCAAGGTCAAAAACTGTAGCACAGTAAAAATAGGGTGACACTAAAGGTAGCTTATGGATAATGAAATTGCAAAACTCTAAGTAAAAATTTGGTGCTTGTTGTTGAGGATATATAGAAAATATACTATGGATTAGCACGGTACGAATATGCAAAGTCTTAAGCAATACTCTTTTGCCAAGGAAGGCTGTAGAGACAGTTTTATCCTCCATGCATGTTTTGTGCACCGCATTTACATGCCCTTTGTGTTTTTGCCTTTGAGTTTTTTAAGTTTCATGTGTATCTTACACTTTCTAAATAGTGCTTCCATGACGAATTTGAAGGCTTTGAGGGATATGGATTTTTGAATAAAGAGGGAATCTCATGGATACAAAGAAAAAAATCGTAGTAGCTATTTTATTATTTGATGAAGTAGAAGCGTTGGATTTTGCAGGGCCGTATGAGGTGTTTTCTCTAGCTTCTAAAGTGAAGCCTGAAGGTAAAACTTTTCAACTTATCACTGTTTCACAAAAGGGTACCATGGTAACCGTAAGCCACGGTTTAAAAATTGTACCCGATTATTCTTTTACAACCATGCCTGCTGTTAATATTTTGATTATACCAGGGGGATATGGGGCAAGGGAAGTAGAGGTCTATAATTCAGAGCTGACCAGCTGGATACGCAAAATCTCGCATAAAGTGCAGGTGATTGCTTCTGTTTGCACAGGGGCCTTTTTACTGGCTAAAGCAGGCCTGTTACATGGAAAAAACGTGACTACCCATTGGGCTGCTCAAGATCGCTTAGAACGCGAGTACCCCTCATGCCATGTGCAACGCCAAGTAAAATTTATTGATGATGAAAATATCATTACTTCCGGTGGCATAGCATGTGGTATAGAGATGTCTTTTTATATGGTTAAAAAATTTGCAGGCTTAGAGGTGGCCACATCCACCGCTAAGCGCATGGTTTATGATGTAGCGTTATAGTCTCATGCGCATAATACTACGGATAATTCCTTTAGCTGTGCCCGCCATTCCCTTGAAGATGGCCATCTCTTGTATTTCTGGGTGAATGACGAATATTTTTTGACGATGGGCCAAAGACAAGTAACTTGCCAAGCCACGCCATACCAAAAAGCATTAAAAAGCCTAGGCTTGCTTCAAGCCATCCACTATCTTGTCCTGCTGCAAATGCTACGCCGCAAAGCCAGAAAAATATAATTCCTGTAAAATAGCAAATGTTCTTCATAGTACTTCCCTTATCGAAGAGGTTTAAATACATGTTGCGCTAAAGCGAAACAAGCACATATGTTTTTAGTAAAACCTGTGTGAACGGAAACTCAAAGCTATAAAGACAAATAGTAAATCTAATTCTTTATTCCAATATAAGCTTATTTTCAATTAAAAAACAAGCTACGTCATTGGTGTGGCAACTCCGAATCACATAAAAGCTCCAAGAAATATGCGAGGCTGGAGTAAAGTGGGGTTTGCCTTGAGCCATAATACCCTTACGTAGCCATACAAAAAGGGGCATTATGCATTTTTATCAGGTAGGCGCTGTGCTTTGTAGTGCTAGATTCAAATTTTCGTCAGTACAAAACTGCTTCGTGCCTTAAAAAAAACCTAGCACATTACTGTAAAAAAAAATCATTGCAGGGATGATTTGGGTGAGAATACTACATGGGATGATAAAATTTTTCTCATCATTGTGATGAATTTTGCCTCATCTTCAAAAAATATAGTATATTAAATCAACTGGTTATTTTTTTGACTTTGAAAAGATGTTGTAAAAAGCTTTATTGGATATTTGCTAGAGTAAAATCCATGTCACTGCCTATAATGAGCAAGCAAATAGTAAAATTTTTCCCTCTTTTCTTTATGAACAAAGTAAGACGTGCTGCATTACAAATAAAGTAGGACGCGCTCCAATAAAGGTGTTTTTTTTGTTAAATTTGTGTTACAAAAAAAACTAACTATATATTTTAATAGCATATTTATTTGTAAAAAAATACAGTAGGCATAAAGGGCTTCACATAGTTATAAGAAAAGTATAAAATGTCTATAAATGCTAGAAAGATAAGTTTATGCTCAGCATAAAAATCATGTAAATGATTTAAATTTTATGGTAATTATTAGTTCGAGAGTTTTTTATGGTAAATATATATATGCCTCTGCGAGATTTTTATAAAAAATGGGTTAAAAAAGTTTATTTGCGCGCTTTTTTGTCTATTTGCATCGTAACCGTATTTTTGCCCCTTACTTTGGTGGGCTGTGATGACTTGCCATTTACGCCTAAAGAAACGGTTTCTTTAAGCTTTTGGCATGTATATGGGTCTCAAACTCATTCTCCAATGAATGAACTTGTAAGAGAATTTAATATAACAGAGGGCAAAAAAAACGGCATAATAATTAATGTTACTTCAGTATCTGACTCATCTGCTATTCATAAAACCTTGGTAGCAGCTGCTAGCAAACAGCCGGGGGCAGCGCTTTTGCCTGATATTTTTTCTTGTTACCCCAAAACGTTACAAGCCATGGGGGCAGATATAGCCCTTGACTGGAAAACCTATTTTACTAAAGAAGAACTTGATGCATTTGTGCCACAATTTTTAGAAGAAGGGACTTTTGACGGACAACTTAAAATTTTCCCCTTGGCAAAATCGTCGAATTTTTTATTTCTTGATGCAGGTATCTTCGAGAAATTTTCTCGAGAAACGGGCTATGCCTATGCAGATTTAGCCACCTTAGAAGGTTTTTTTGCCGTGGCGCAGCAGTATTATATATGGTCTAAGGGCAAGCCTTTTTTCATGTATGATGAGTGGTTGCAATATCCTTTTTTAAATGTACTTTCCCAAGGTGAGCCTTTTTTTACTAATGATAAAATTAATTGGCATTCTAGCACTTATAAAAAAACTATGCGCCTTTTAGCTCGCGCTGCCATTCGGGGCGAGGTTTGCTTAATGTCAGGTTTTGCCACAGCGCTCATTATGACTGGGCAAGTTATTTCAGGGGTAGAGTCATCTGCTTCTGTGCTGTATTTTAAAGATGAAGTAACACATAGTAATAATAAAAAGACGCCCTTACGCCTTATGGCTTTGCTTGAACCGCGTATTGACGGGGCAAAGCGTATTGATATTCAAAGAGGTGGCGGGCTTGGTGCCATAAAATCTACGCCTGAAAAAGAAAAAGCTGCAGCTATATTTTGTAAGTGGCTTGTTTCACAGGAACAAAATTTAGAATTTGTGATACAAGGTGGTTATATGCCGGTGCGAAAGGCAGATTTTGCGCGGTTAAAATCTGAAGTGGCGCACAGGCAATTTCCCCATGAACGCTACAGAGCTTTGTACGAAGCCATAGTAAAGCTTCAAGAAGTTTCTACCTTTGTGCCGGCGCCTGCTTTTGAGGCCTATGGGCAGTTTGAACAACGTTTTTCTGCTGCTGTGCGTCATGTGCTTAGTGAAAATCACAAAGCCTGGCTTAATGATGAAGATAGTCTTGAAAACCTTGTAGATAAGTCTTTGCAGCAAATTCAAGCAAGGGTGAGTCTAGAATAAGGTGGAGTAGTATGAAAAGACCCGCAATGTTATCTTTTTTTTCTTCTCAGCAATATTCATTGCAGGGTCGTCTTTTGTTGTATTTTTCTTTACTCATTTTTATTATTTTCACCTGTGCGGCGGCGGTTTTTTTGGCATTTGATATGGCAGATGTAACCCAGAAAAGAATTTCTAAATCTTTAGACGACTATTTGGCAACGTATGAAAAAAGTGTGTCTCAGCAATTTAGCAATTTAGCTGCCTATAGCTTGCAAATGCGAAACTCTGTAGATAAAATTTTTCATGAAACACTTAAAAATAATAACCTTTCTTTTAAGGACTTAGAAAATAATAGAGAAGCATTGGCTCTAGTATTTAAAAGTGCCAATGAGACTGTAAAAACTTCTTTATATATTTCTAAAGCTAGCGGGGCGTATTTTGTTTTAGATACTACGGTGAATACTTCTTTGCCAGGTTCACAAACTTCACGCAGTGGTATCTATTTTAAAATAATGAATATTTCTTCGCCTAATGATGCTAACCCCACTGTATATTTATTTCGCGGTATACCTCAATTGGCTGTTGAAAACGGTTTTGAGTTACACAGTAGCTGGGATTTAGAATTAAACATAAGCCCCTATACTACTGCTTTTGCTTCTCTGCGCGCTTCTACAGCTGATCTTCGCCCAAGCTCCTTTACGTTCACAGTGCCGCATCAGCTTCAAAGAGGCTGGGAAAAGGTCATTCTTTTTGGCGCGCCTCTTGTAAGTCGCGACGGTACTTTTTATGGTGCATGTGGGTTTGAAATTAATGAGCTATTATACAATCTTTTGCATATGCATATTAAGCCATCATTACCGCATGTTACAGGGCTTGTGGCTGGACAAAGCGTAGATGACAAGGGGCAAGATTTATTGACAGTGTATACCCATTTTGCCAATGGAGATCCTTATTCTTTTGAAGGTAAAGTGAAAGAATTTACCATAGAACGCGGTGAGTTTTACGATACTTATTCTAACGAAACGAAAGAATTTATTGGAAAGAAATTAGCCATACGTATTTTCCCCCATGATTTTTTACAGGAAAACGCGCAGTGGCATGTGGTAGCCATGATGCCCAAGGCTGTGGCAGATAAAATGATTTGGTTCTACTATGCAAAGATTATATGCTTTATTGTGCTTTGTATTGGCATAGCTTTTGGTCTTGCCTATTATTTTGCGCGCCGCTATTCATCGCCCATAGTGGCCATTTTATCTGAAATTCAAAGCGGTAAGAATATCAAATCGAATATCGTAGAATTTAGTGAATTAATAGAATATTTTAAAGATAAAGAAAAAAAGTTACGTTTAAAATTAGAATCAGAAGAGCAAAACTTGCCTCAAGAGAAACGCGATCTTTTGCATGTAGATATTTCTGCGTATAATCTTTTTATTACACAGCTAGAAACATTAACAAAGTCAGAACGGGCTGTGTTTGAATTGTATACCCAAGGCTATAGCGCGCAGGCTGTGGCCGATGAGCTGCATGTTTCTATTAATACCATTCGCACGCACAATAGAAATATATATAGCAAGCTTTATGTTTCATCTTATAAAGAAATGATGGTTTATATTAAGATGATGGTAGGTAATGATAAAGAGTAAGCTTTTAATAGCAGCTTCCCTTAGTGAGAATATATCTCCTAAGGTGTTACAGTAAATACCCTGTGCTGACTTTGCCCAAGATCATCCACCACCCGTAGCTCATGCCTACCTAAACGCATCTGCCAGAAAAGAGGGGTGTGCGCTGTGCTGCTTCCTACAAATTCTTTATTGATAAACCAAAAAAAAGTCTTTGCTTCGCCAGAACTTACGGCCTGTAAGGCTAAGCTTGTGCTAGCATGAATATTTTTATGATAGATAAGGCCTTGCCTTGGTGAAAGTATGCTAAGGCTTGGTACTTGCGTATGTGCTCGCAAACTTTTTTGCCATGGCTCACAATCCGTGGCAAATTTTGGCGGCAAAGGTTTATACACGCCTGCTGCCGCGAAAAGGTCATAAAGCTCTGCTGGCCAAAACTCTCCAATAACTTCCTGTGCCTGAGCGTTAGGCTCACACAAGCGCAACCCACTTTCTGGATCGATCCACATTTTTTGATAGATATTTGAATTGCTCACAGGCGATCGCCCGGGGATAAACCACGTTTGTACCGTTTCGGGGCAAAGGGCTGTGTGCACATCACCTGTGTCGCGGCATGTGGGTATTTGCACTAAGCTGGTTTCTTTATATTTTTGATCAAAGCTATCTTGCAGCGGTTCATGCCAGGCAAGCATGTGGCTGAGATTTTTATAAAGGGGCAGTGCTGCCCTTGTACCCACAAGCATGCGATTAGAACTATTATCAAAATTGCCTAACCATACCGCCAGCACATAGGGACCCACTATGCCAAGGGTCCAAGCGTCTCTAAAGCCGTTAGAGGTACCTGTTTTATACCGCAAGGGCAGGGGCTGTTTTGCGGTATTTTGTTTTGAGTATGTAGGGCTTTGCAGCATATATATTGTAGCAAGGGCAGCCTCTGGCGATAATAACACTTTGGGATTTTGAGCCGTATTGTGCGCTTTTTCATATTCATGCCATGCGAACGATGAAGTAAAGCGCAAAGGCTGCCAAATACCCCCATTGGCTAGCATGGCATAGAGGGTCACCAATTGGCGCATGGACATTTCTGCACCGCCCAAAACAAGGCTTAAACCATAATGGCTATCGTCTTTTTTTAGCCCCACCTGCGCCCTTTGTAAAAAAGTATATAAACTGGGCTCAAGGCGTGCAGCCAGTTCTATGGCAGGCACGTTGCGGCTCAGGCGCAAGGCCTCATGCGCCGGTAAAGGCCCCTGAAATTGTTTATCAAAATTTTCTGGATTATAGGCGGCAAAGCTTCGCGGTGCATCCATAAGCATGCTTTGCGGGTGAATGAGCCCCTGCTCTAGCGCTAAGGCATAAATAAAGGGCTTTAGGGTAGAGCCGGGAGATCGCTTGGCCTTGGTGCCGTCCACTTGTCCGTCAATGGTAGCATCATAAAAATTAGCCGAACCTGCCAACGCGCGTACTTCCATGCTGGGCCAATGTACTACCATGGCCGCGGCATTTTTGAGTCCATACACAGCATTTTGTCGCAAAAATTGGCGCAGGCTATTTTCCACAATTTTTTGCTGAGCGCTGTCGATGGTGCTGTAGAGGGGACGTGCTTTTACTGTGTGCGGCGCGGAGCTTTGCAATAATTCTAACGAAAGGTGCGGCGCTATAAAGGGTAAATCTTTTAAGGTGTATACGCGCAAAGGTGGGCTTTTTTCTGGTACTGCCTGCGCAGGGTACGCGGCATTCCATTTTTTATGCAAGATTTGTCTGGCTCGCTCTAGATCAGGGTGAAAAAGCAAGTGGCCTCTTGCCCCGCGCTTAAAAGCTCTTTTTTGGGGATTTTGCGGCACAAGGCACAGGGCAAGGGCTTCTATCTTGCTCAACTCCCTGGCAGAAGTGTGAAAATACACCCGCGAAGCGGCCTCGATGCCCTCAATATTACCCCCATAGGGCGCCAAAGAAAAATAAGCTTCTAAAACAGTATCATGCCCATAATGCCAAATAAGCTGCAAGGCCAGGAGCATTTGGTGTAATTTTCCCTGCACAGTACTGCTCACTACTTTATAGCGCATACGCGCCACTTGCATGGCTATGGTAGAAGCGCCCATGCGCCTTGAAGATGTTATAAGGCTTTTGGCGGCGCGCACTAAGGAAAAAAGATTCACCCCTGGGTGATTATAAAAGTATTTATCTTCATACAAAATAACTGCTTGCCGAACATGCTCTGGTATGTGCTCTAATTTGGCATGCAGACGATATTTGTCATCTGGGCTTAGGGCAAGGCGCATAAGTTGCCCCTTATTATCCATAAGCATGGGCGAAAAGTGCACTCCCTCCCACAGAGGGGCTGGGGGCTGGCAGACAATATAGAGCACGAGCAATGCCCCTGCCAAGAGAGGGGCTAGGAATAATACCCCCAGCATTGACCCAAATATTGCCCTAAGCTTTGTTATTCTCAAATTGCGCACAATGATTTTACGGTGCCAGCACACGCACTTCACCGCCCACAGTGTGCCCCTGCAAAGACGTATCAAATAATCCCTCAGCCTGTACGGCAGGCAGAGCAAAACGCCCTTGCGTCACAGCGCGCAGGTGATAGGTGATACGCTGGGCATTTTTTTGGGCTTTTACAAAGGCTATAACTCTATCTTCTTGACGCTGCAATTGCATATCTGGGCTCGATGGGGTGTCATCTTCATGGTCTAAAACCAGTTCAAAACCGCCGGGTAAAAGCGCTGCCACCGCCACATAAGCGTCCACATGATTTTCATGTCCGCTCAAAAGCCGTATGTCCACATCCACACGTACCATTTGGCCTTGCACAATACTTTGCCCCAAGGGCTCGTCATTATGGCTAAGGCTCATGCTTTGCTGCACAGAAATCCCTTGCGCTAAAGCTGTGCTTGGCATGTGCGCATCATAGCCATAGCTTTGCACGTGGGCAAAATAGCTATTTTTTTGCGCCAGGCCTGCCGGCAAGGTTACATCAAAACGTGTGCAATTGGGGGTATTTAAGGTATACATATGCGGGAAAAGCTCAGCCTTGGCATCTTCAGCTTTTTGAGAGGCGCCGCAAGCAAGGCTTGCCCCCTGTAAAAGATCAGTGCCTAGCGTTGCATTGCCCACCATATGTATAAGGCCTGCCGCAGCCATGCTGGCGCCAAGGGTGGCGTGGGGCTTGTTGAGGCCTTCTAAAAGGCTTTGCTGTAAAAGACCTATGCTTTGCTTAAATTCTTTGGGAAAATGCTTAGCAAGCACCTTAGCATGCAAGCCGTATTGCGCCAAAGTATCAAGCATATCAGAAGAACCTTGCCATGAGCTAGCTGGTAAGCCTAATGCTTTTTGCACATGTTTTTGCGCTTCTTCGTTCATATACAAAGCGGCATAGGCTCCAGCCATAAGGCTATGGTAGACATCACTGCCTTGAAGTTCATATTGGCGTATGTAATTTTCGCACAATTCTAATTGCTTGCTTACAACATACCCAGCGCGAGCCAGCACCCACGAAGCATAAGCCAAGGCGCGTAAATCTTCTAAGGACTCAGGGCTTTCATTGATGCGTCTTTCTAGGGTTATAAAAAGCTGCGGCATAAGCCCCACAGGCACAGGCAGGCGCGCCTCTTGCAAGGCCAACACATAATCGGCGGCATAAGCCGTAAGCAGGGTGTTCACATCAGACCAATCCGTCCACATGCTTATGCCATCTTCGGGATTAAAGGCCGCCACAAGGGCTTGGTTGGCCTCTTCTAAGGTTTTTTGCCAAGCTTTTTCTTGCAAAGAGGGTATTTGCGCTTTGAGCAGCTTTGCCAAAGGGCTTTGGTGTAAAAGTACTAAGGGCAAAGCCTTACTAATGCTTTGCTCCACACAATTGTAAGGGTAATTATGCAAATAATTTAGGGCGCTTTGCACCAAGGGTAAGGGCAAAGGTGAAAGGCTGATGGAGTTTTTTGCTGCATAGGGTAAAAGCGCGCGCGAAGTATGTATTTCTGTGGATTGCTGGAGCATGAAATTTTGCTCGCTGTATCTGGGAAGCACCGCCGGACGCACGCTTAAGGGATAGGTGCGCACGCGCTGTATTCCCTCGGCATCTTCGGTGCTAAAGCGCAAGAGAGCCTCGCCGGCTTCTTGCCCCGCCTGTATCTGAAAGGGTAAATACTTTTCTTCTTTGGGGGCTAGGCGCACTTCTTGTGCCAATTTACCAAGGCGCATATCTTGCACCTGACTTTGAGCATCAAGGCTAACATTCGTGCGCAATATAACGTCTTTATCTGTGGTATTACTAATGCTTAGGCCTGCTGTAAAACTATCGCCCAAGGCCACGGCGCTGGGCAGTTGCGGCATAAGTACTTGATCATCTTGTACGGTACTATGACTTTGCGCATGTCCCACGGCCTCAGCATTATGCGCCACAGCCATAAGACGCAACATGCCGTTAAAATATTCGGGAAGAGGAATTTCTAAGCTAAGCCCCTCGGCGGGAATGGTGACCACGCCGCTCCACCATGTCATGGGCGGTTCATGCTTACGCTTAAAGGGGTTTTGAAAGGTGCCCAAGAGGTTTGAAAAATCCGCCCCTTGCATACTTCCGCCCCCAAAGGCAGAAAGCCTTTGCATGATTTGACTATCTTTAGGCATAAGGCGATCAAAGAGCTGGGCTGTGCGTACCTCTAGGGCTCTATCTAAAAGCAAATATTCCAAGGGCTTTGGTGTGGCAAATTTTGATAGCTGTAAAATGCCTTCATCCACGGCAAAAATCACCCCTTGCACAGCCTTGCCCGCAGTGTTTTTTATGTGCACTGGCAGGGGCTTACCGGGTAAAGCCTTGCTTGGCGCTGTTATTTGCAAGGGCACTTCTTTTTTATGAGTGTTTACAGTAATGCTAGCTAAGGCCACACTTTGCGGCTGTATAAAAATAGCTTCTGAGTTGGCAGAGCGCCCCATGAGCACTTGAATATAGGCCCGCCCGCTAAAGTCTTGCGGAATGGGCAAGCTATGCATGCCCGTGCCCGCCTTTACTTTTACCCAGCTATGCGCCGCCACGCTATCTCTTTCCAGTGAAATAAGGGCTACTCCATCATAGGGGGCAGTAAGCATAATCTGCGCTGTTTCGCCGCCGGCATAGTGTTCTTTATCTGTTTTTATGTGCAAATGCGCCTGCGGTAATTGATAGCCATCTTTCAAAGCCGGACGTATATCGTCATTACCCACAATGCTGTAGGGAATGTGCGCTAACACCGTATGGGCTTTAAGGCCTGTACTTTGCTCGCCCGCATCTGTGCTTGTAATGGTGAGCACATATTCCCCCACATCTTGGGTGGGAATGGTCCAATTAAGGACGCCTTCTGAGGTGAAATGCTGCCTACTTGAGGCAATTTCTGTGCTGAGGGGCGTTTGCACATAGGCATATTGCCCCGTGGCATCGCTGGTTAAGGACTGTACTGTCTGACGGCGCGCAATGGAAAAATTCACCGCGCCGGGATTTAAGGGCTGTAACTGGGCATTGATGGTTTGAAAATTTAATACAGCCGCAGAGTTTTGCAAGATAAAGTTTATATTTTTAGCACCTTGACCCGCTTTATAGCCCAGCATATAGGGCAAGGGCGAGAGCAAAAAGCGTTGCTCGTGCAACACAGCGCGCCCGCCGCCCGCTTCAAAGCCTTGTGTTTCAATATCGCATTGCAAGGTGCCAAAGCGCCACTGCGAAAAATCTAAAGGTATCAGCGCTTGCCCCTTGGCATCGGTAATGCTGCTTTTTAGGGGACGGGTGATGGGGTCATTTCCTTTGGCAAAATAGGGCGATACATCTTGAAAAGTATAGTCTTCATAGCCTGCAAAGGACAAATAAGCAGGGCGTAAATACATAAGGGCGTTAACGCGCCTGCCAGCAGCCACTTGCCCAAAAAGGGTATCTAATTGTACTTGCAAGGCCAAATGAGCAGGGCGCTGGCTTGCTGTATCTGTCTTTGTATCTGTAATCAGCCAGCCCTGCGCAGGTAAGGGCTTTTTTTCTGCCCCGTGTATGTCCATAAGCTGCGTGCTTATGCGCAAGGTATCGGGCAAGAAATTTTCCACTTGTACGGAATGTGTGCCTAGTACCAGCCCCATACTATCTTGCTTTGTAGAGGGGGTGGCTATGGTTAAGGTATAGCGCCCCGTGAGCACTTGTTGTGGTATGTGCCAGCTAAAACTATGGATATTGTCTTGAGCCTTAAAAGGCTGTTCAAAGACTTTACGCCCCACTTCATCGTGAATAATGGCCACTAAAGGTAAGGTAGGGGGCAGAAATTTCCAATCATTGGCGCGCAATAAAGTCCCAAAGTTCAGATTTTCCCCCGGTCTAAAAAGGCCGCGCTCGGCAAAAATGAAAGCATTTAAGGTGTTGGTGCTACTTTGTTTACCTGTAATGTCAGCAAAGTTAGAAAGATTGATAGAGCGCTCATGGTCTTGCAAAGAAATCCAGAGCATATCTTCCACCTGCTCTTTTTTCTCGCCTATCAGCCCCCAGCCGCTTTGCGTACTGCGCCGTGCCACCACAGCAACAGGGCTTTTTTCTTGTGTAAAGTTAGAAAAATCTGGTAATACGGCTTTGCCTGTGGCGTCAGTTAGTGCCGAAACTATGGGCAGACCATTAAAGCCTATCACCTCTATGCGCACCTTATCTAAGGGCTTAGCATCATGCATATGGCAAACATAGGCTTGCATGCTGCCATCTGCTAGGTGTTTGAGCACTAAGCTCATTTGAGAATGCATCAGCATGCGCCCGCGGCTATTCACCACTTTTCCGTCTTTAATACCCTCTAAATGCACATAAACAAGGCCTGGCTGTAAAGCTTTTTGCCCCTGGTCACCGTTTGCTAAAGAGCCAAAGATATCCTTTGCTAATAAGGTGCTAAACACAGGGGCGCTGGTATAGCTTTGGGCGTTTTGTGTTGTGTTTAGGGCAGGGAGGGCTATTTCGCCTCTAGCCACAGTGGCTGTGGCATTTCTTTGCGCCTCGGGCAATTGCATATCAAGAAAGTGCAAAAAGGGCAGAGCTAGAGCTGTATCCATAAAGCGGTGGGCGCTCCAGCGAATGCTGTCTACATGTTCGCTGACAAGGGCAAGATTGCTTTGCTGCATAAGCACCGTGCCCGCTTGCAAAATATCAAGGCGGGGTTTGCCAAGGGCTATGCTTTCTACCCCTTCAAGGCTATGGGCTAAAGGCGTTTTTATGCCATGGTCATTGGTGGGGCCAAAGCCTGCCTCTATGTGCCACAAAATATATTTGCCTGGGGTGCCATTGATGCGAAAACGTAAAATATCAAGGCTTTCTCCCGGTATGCGCACTCTTTCAGGGCTAAGTTTACGCGCGTTTTGGCGAATTTCTTGGCTTATACCCCCTTGTGTCCAGACACTTGGCACCACATTTTCTGCTAAACGATGTTCGGGTAGTTCCACTACGGTTAAGGCTTGCAATAATTCTTCAGCCGCAACCCTTTGTGAAAAGCGAAAAACCAAATGTTGCTCCATTTGCAAGGCTTTATTTTGCCATGTTTCCAGCTGGGCATATTCGAGATTAAAAAGCGAATCAGTGCCAAAGACCACAAGCTCTTTCACGGCATCTTGCGGGGGGTGATGCCACTTGCCATCTTCAAACCAGAGCGGGCGTATGTGCGGCAAGCTAAGGCTTACGGTGCTTTTTTGTTTGGGCAGGGTGAGAATGCGCGCATTGACCACGCCGCGGGTATTATTATCTAGCCAAATCCATGTGCCCTTGCTTAATTGCAGACCTGATGCGGACGGCGCTGTGGGCCAAGCATTTTTTTCTAAGTTTTTACGTGTTTCTTCGCTAAGGCTTTGGCTAAAGCGCATGGAAAAAGAAAGCCCGTGCTCTGCCTTGGGGGAGGGATCAATCCACACTTGGGCTGTATCCATATATGCAGAAAGGGGTAAAGTGGTAAAGCTTGGCTGCATGGTGCTTAATTGCACCCTTGCAGGTAGGGTAAGGCCGCTTACATCTACAGTATAGGTGGTGTTGCTTTTCCACGAGTTTTTTGCATCGCCGGTGGGGCTAAAGCGCAGCTCTGTGGGGCTTATCCATGTCCAGCTACCTTCTGGCCAGTGATGATTGCTACTAGATGTTTGCAAGCCTTGGGGGCTGCTATTGCTTTTTCCAAGCCATGTGGTGCATTTTTTTTTCCAATCTTCGCCATAGGCTTGGCGGCAGAGATTTTCATGGGGTTCAAAGTGTAAGGTGATGGGGGCATCGCTCCAAATACTTGGCGAAATGCTTGGGCTTAGGTAAATGTCTTGAGCCAAGGCTACGGAAGTAAAAAATAGAGAAAAAAAGCAAAGCATGCATAAAATACCTTGGGTAATGGACGCATAAAATGGGGTGCTATTTTTCATTTTTTCCTCCGCAGAGTATTTTTGCGTAGAGCGTAATATGTTGTATGAAGGCTTAGAGGCGCTGCAGAATAAAACCTGCTTTATTGACTTCATTTTTATTAAAAAATATGTTTAAAAGGTCATATTTTACAGCCAATATTTTCTTGATAGTTTATATATTAAGGATGCAAGACTGTTTCAGTATTTATGGGGATTGTGCTGCCATAGTACTTTTTTTTAAGACATAAGGCACTATGGCGATATTTTTTTTGTCAACTATTTTCAGTAAATACGCTAACGGACTAGGGTGATGATAAAATGTTAAAAGGTATTATGCAACTTTTTATTTCTTATAATTTTGCACCCTATGCCATATAATTCAAAGCTCATCCAGCAAAGTGTTATGCTGTATGAGCAGAGCAAGTGTAAAACAACCAAAAAAAGGTCTGACAAATACTGCCAGACCTTTTTTTATGTAGAGTTTTAGAATATTACTGAGCAGCTTTAAGGCTTCTGGTAAGATTTGTAAGCTCGTGGGCTTGGTCTTTAAGGTCGCGTACCGATTGCGTGGCATCACCCATACTTTTCACAGTAACCAGCGCAATTTCATTGACCTGATTCATGTTTTCTTTGATATGTCTTGTGGTGACAGATTGTTCTTCTGCGGCGGTGGCAATGGAGTGCACTTGCTCTGCAGAGTTTTTGGTCATATCTGCAATTTGTGCTAGTGTTTCACCAGATTGCATTACAAGACCTGTGGCCTTTTCAATGGCGGCAAAAGATGCTGTGGTTTGGGTAAGGCTTTGGCTAGCGCTTTGCTGAATTTCATTGATGATTTTTGCCACTTGGTTGGTGGAATCCATGGTTTTTTCAGCCAGTTTACGCACTTCGTCAGCTACTACAGCAAAGCCGCGTCCAGCCTCGCCAGCGCGCGCCGCTTCAATGGCTGCGTTAAGGGCTAAGAGGTTGGTTTGGTCTGCAATTTCAGAAATAACACCCATAACTTGGTCAATGG
>CAYJND010000024.1:12804-19556 GCA_964371565.1 uncultured Desulfovibrionaceae bacterium | reverse complement strand
AGTTTTTCATCTTGTTTAAAAGAGCTGTCATGTTCTTCATCCAGCACTATGGCGCCTAAATTTTGTAAGGGCAAAAAGAGCGCTGAGCGCGTGCCCACCACTATGCAAGGTTCTTGGCGTTGTGCCATGGCGCGAAAAAGCTTTTCGCGGCTAGCCGGTGTTTGGTAGCCGTGATAGAGAAAAAGTGGCATGTCTGGTAGGGCGCGAGCCACATCGCGGCGTAACTTTAAGGCCAGTGCCACTTCTGGTGCCAGCAAAAGGGTAGACAGGCCGCACGCATGGCAACGCCTTGCTAATTCAAGGTAGACGGCAGTTTTTCCGCTACCGGTAATGCCATAGAGTAAATGGCTTTGGGCTTTGCCCGTTTGCTGCGCAGTATCAAGGGCTACTTCAAAGGCCATGAGCGCCCTATTTTGTGCCTCAGAGAGTTCAAAGCTTGTTTCTGGCGGCGGCAGCAGGTTTTCGTGTTCTATTTCAAGGGCTTCACCGGCTTGTATAAGCACATGACCTTGTTTAACAAGGGCTGTTAAAGCAGGGGCTGCGCCTGTGCCGAGGGTGCGTAAGAGCTGGCGGCGGGGGGTGCTGCCGTGTTCGTAAAGATGATCTAAAATAGCAATTTGCTTTAGCGCCATGGGGCGCACAGGCCAAGGGGGGTCGGCTTGCAAAACGCAAATTTCTGTGCTGGCGCTGTCGGTGCTTTGGGCTAAAATTTGTGCTTTGCCTTGCACGAGAGCATGGGCTAGGGCGTGGCCTTGTTCAAGGCTGAGTTCTTCTAGGCCTTTAAGGCTAAAAATTTGTGCTTTGCCTTGCAAGGTGCTTTGTGTGTTATGGGGGGCAAAAGAACGAATCTTTGCCTTAGCAAGGCGCAGGCCTGCAGGTAAAACCGTGCCTAAAATATGTCCCGCGCTGCGGCCTTGGCGCAGGGCTAATTGGTGCATGAGGGTAAGGTAGAGCGAGCTGAGCAAAGGTTCTATCTCAAGAGGCGCGGCCATGGCTTTAACGGTGACTTCTGGGGGCAGGTCGCTGTGCTCTTGGGCGCTGAGAATGATACCCACGCGCAGGCCTTTACCTAGGGGGATGGCAACTCGCAGACCAGGCACCAGGGCAGAGGCTAATTCTTGAGGCCACCACAGGGGTAAGGTGTAGGTAAGGGTGCTAAAGGGCGGGGAAAGCAGAGCAACGGTATAGAACATGGGTGATTTTTGTGCATGGTTTAGGTTGAATGTGGGGGTGACGATACACGGGGGGGCTTTGTTTGTAAAGGGAGGGGCTGTGAGGGGTTTTATGAAGTACGGGTTGGGGTATATATTGCCCCCTGTCTTTCCGCTTCACTGCGTTTCGCGTCATGACATCCCCCTTACTGTGCTACGCACAAGGAGGAAAGGTAGGGAATATAAATTATTTGTGATGCCAGCATGAAAGCTAGGCTAAATGATACTTTTTGGAGAAAGTTACATTCTAAATTCATGGGTAGATAAAAAAGCAAGGCGCCCATGTGCTACATGCGCGCCTGTATGTATTTTCTTTGTGACATTCTGTCTGCTATTTCATGCTACCGTTAAGAACCTCTTTTAGCATAGATGTAAGCTCTTGTTTTAAGCCTTCATCTTTCATGGCAAAATAAATATTTGCTGTAAGGTATTCTGCCCAGTCGCCAGCATCAAAGCGTTGGCCTGTCATTTTTACAGCCAGCATGCCTTTATCTTTTGCTAAAGCTTGCAAAGCGTCGGTAAGCTGAATCTCACCGCCATGACCGGGTTGCACTTTTTTTAAATAGTCAAAAATGTCGGGTGTTAAAACATAACGCCCCACAATGGCTAATTGCGAGGGGGCTTCAGTGCGTGGGGGCTTTTCCACCATGTCATTGATGCGATACACACCGGGAGAAATCTCCGTGCCATCAATAATGCCATAGCGCTCAACCTTATCCATGGGCACTTCCATAACGCCAATAACGGGCATATTTTCTGCCATGGCTACGTCAATGAGCTGTTGCACGCCAGGGGTTGTGCCAAACATAAGGTCATCGCCCACCATAACGGCAAAGGGCTTATCACGTACCAATTCTTTGGCGCATAAAATAGCATGACCAAGGCCAAGCTGCTTTTTTTGACGCACAGAAAGGATATTCACCATTTCTGCCACGTCGCGAATGATTTTGAGCTTATCTAATTTTCCGGCGCGTTCGAGCACGCTTTCTAATTGTAAGTTATAATCAAAATGGTCTTCAATAACTTTTTTATCTCTGTTGGTGACAAAGATAACATCTTTAATGCGTGATTGAATGGCCTCTTCTACCACATATTGAATAACAGGCTTGTTATAAATAGGTAGCATTTCTTTGGGGATATTCTTGCTAGCTGGTAAAGAGCGTGTGCCCCAGCCCGCCACAGGAATAATAACTTTCCGAACTTTTTCCATGATCTTCCTACTTTCAATTTAAAAAACTAAACCGTAAAAACTAAACCGTAAACACATAAACCGTAAGAACCTGTTCAAAGCCCAGCTTTGTGTAAAACTACACCAAAGCCTTTTGTACCACTTCTGCTAAATGCTCGGCATACTCACGCACTTTTTGGTTATCTTCACCCTCAACCATAACGCGGCAAAGGTTTTCTGTACCTGAATAGCGCAAAAGCACACGTCCTCGTCCGCCAAGGTCTTTTTCAACTTTTTTCACAGCTTCTTGCACAGCAGGCACCGTCTCTATGGGCGGTTTTTTCTCCACATGCACATTGATGAGCATTTGTGGAAAAGGTGTCAGCAAGCCTGCGAGTTCAGACAGTGGACGTTCCTTTTCGCACATATAGCGTAAAATTTGCAACGCCGCAAGTAGGCCATCGCCAGTAGTACTGTATTGTCTAAAAATTAAATGCCCCGATTGCTCGCCGCCTAAAAGAAAATTTCCTTTACGCATGGCTTCCATTACATAACGATCGCCCACTTGCGTGCGTAAAAGTTTGCCCCCGCGCTCTTGCATAAAAACTTCCAGCGCCATATTGCTCATGACAGTGGAAACAAGGGTTTTTTTGGTTAACTCATTACGCTCGAGCATGGCTGAGGCGCACAGCGCCATGATTTGATCGCCATCTAAAATGGTGCCACGCTCATCAACTACAATAAGGCGGTCGGCATCGCCGTCTAAAGCTAGGCCTATATCTGCACGCACTTCACGTACTTTTTCAGCCACACGTTGTGGGTGCAATGATCCAGCACCGTCATTAATATTAAGACCATTGGGGGTAGTGCCAATGGTAATAACTTCAGCGCCCAATTCTTCCAGTGCTAATGGTGCCACTTTGTAGGCGGCGCCGTGAGCGCAGTCTACCACCACGCGCAAACCTGTCAAAGACATATGCGCTGGAAAACATGACTTGGTATATACAATATACCGTCCACTGGCGTCATCAATACGTTTGGCACGTCCAATTTTATTGGCGGCAGGGTAATCCCATTTTTCTGTGTTGAGCACAAGATCTGCTATGGTATCTTCGGTTTCATCGGCCAGTTTATAGCCTTCGGCATCAAAAAACTTAATACCATTGTCAGCATAAGGATTATGCGAAGCAGAAATAACCACCCCAAGGTCAGCGCGCATGCTACGCGTTAAAAAAGCAATGGCAGGTGTGGGTAGGGGACCTACCATAATAACATGCATACCCATGGCGCAAAAACCGGCAGCTAGGGCGGACTCAAAAATATAGCCCGATAAACGAGTATCTTTACCTATAAGCACCTTATGAGGATATTCACCGCGACGAAAATACGTGCCGGCGGCAAGACCAAGGCGCAAGGCCATTTCTGCTGTCATGGGGTGTATGTTGGCTTTGCCGCGAATGCCGTCGGTACCAAAAAGTCTTTCTTGCATAATATCTCCTGACGCTGGCTTGTCATTTAGTGTGTTTTAACATTGTGATGCTAAAAGAAATATTTTTTATAAAGTGTTGCTATAGATTACAATAAGTTTTCGTAAAACTTGCCCTTCATCAAACCTGTCTTGCATTCAACTTATTTTTCACCTTTTTTTAATAATAACCAAATATCCCCTTTGGTATACACGCTCATGGCTTTGTCATGACCCTCTTGCCCCTCACCGGCATAAAGGTCAATGCGCCGCATTTGTATGGCGCCGCCAGTATCGTGAGCAAAGCCCAAACCGTGCAGGGTTTTGGTATTACCTTTGAGTATACCGGCCTTGGTTTTGCCCTTAGTAGGTATACTATAGGCTAAAATACCACTTAATGGCAACACTCGCGGATCAGAAGCCATACTTACCCAAGGGGTCAAAGGCGCGCCAATGGTGCCTTGAGGCTTGGGGGCGCCATAGCGAAAAAAGGCATAACCGGAGGCCGCTTCTAAAAAAGCGCGCTTTTTTTTGTCATTGGCTGTGTCCCACCATTCACGCAAGCCTTGCATGGTGGCTTTTTTGCGCGGTAATTCTTTGGTAGACATAAGATAGCCCAGCATGCTTTGCCCTTTGTGCCCATTAAGGCCGGCAAATAAAATGGCTTGCGTGCTGCCATCTTCAAAGGCCAGCAAACCAGAGCCTTGTAGCATAAGCTCGTAGGTGTCTATGGTATGGGGCATCCAGGCAATTTCTAAGCCTTTGCCGGCAAGAGCGCCGTCTAAATCTATTTCTGCACGGCTATAATAGGGCGGGTCAGGGCGAATGACTTTGCTAAAAGCCGCTTCTGGGCAGGTGTGGCTAGGTAAACAATGCGCCAAATGCGGGGCAATTTCTTCTGATACGCGATATAAGGGATGGGTATAGCCCTCTTTTTTTACGCGGCTAGCTTGTATTACCGGCGAAAAGTACGAAGTGAAGTGCGTTTTGGGTGCCAAGTGATACCAAGTGAAATTTTGCGCCAAAAGTGCAGGGTTTTTATCAAGCTGCGGTAAGAGCTTTTGAAGCAATTCGAGCGACTCAGTAAATTGGCGCCAGCTTACAGACCATGTATTGTGCACAAGAGCCTTGGCGTCCTGCGGCTGAGCCTTGGCATAGCGCAAGGCCTCGGCAAGGGGCTTAGCAAGCTCTTTCCACGAGCCTAAGCCCATACGTTCTTTTTGCAATGCTAAGGCCTGCTTTTTTGCGGCTGAGGCGCTAAGAGGCACCAGCAGGGGGGCATCAAGCTCTAAGGCTTCTACTTGCTCTGCTGTGCTTGTGGGGGCAGTTTCAGCACCATGAGCTAAAGGTAAAGGCAGTAAAAAGCTAACATATACAAGGGCGCAAAGATAAAACTTTTCCCATATTTTTAGCGGTGAAAGATGAGGAGTTGTATTCATGGCAAAAGTATAACAGAGGGCAGGGTAGAGTTCAATATACTGGAGAAAATAAGAGAATATTTAATTTTTATAACCCTTGTATAGGGTCAAAACGAAGTAATTAGGCAGGCTATGTAAAAAACAAAAGCTAAAATCCTTAGGAAAAATATGGACATTTGTGTAAAATTAAACTATGTCAGTGCTATCTTGATTGAATAAGGAGAGCCCTCATGGCGCAAAAGAAAATTGAACGCAAGAAAGAATTAGATCGCCGTCGTAAACGTCGTGCTGAACGTTTAAAGCAACGTATCCGTGTTGCCAAAGCAGAAGCTAAGGCGAAATAAGGTTTTATAACCTTTCATGGGGCCTGTTTTTGACAGGCCCTTGCATTTTAGGCTTAAGATTTAACTTCCTCTTTGTGTAAATCTACATTTTTCTCTTATTCCAAAATTGAATGTTAGGACAAAACATGCCTATTTATGAATATCAATGCCCGCAATGCCATAATATTTTTGAAGAATGGCTAAGCGTGAGCACTGCTACAGATACTTCCCCTTGCCCAGAATGTAACACCTCTGCTGCCCGTATCATTTCTAATACGGCCTTTGTGCTTAAAGGCGGCGGCTGGTATGTGACCGAATACGGTAATCGCAAACAAAGTAATAATGGCGCGTGCTCTGCTGGCAATGCAAGCAGTGCGTCTGGCGAAGTGGCTAGCGCACCTGCTACGCCCACCCCGTCTACCTCATCTACCCCATCTACCAGCACCGGCGCAGCTGCCGGCGCCTAAATCAAGGAGAAAAGCATGATTGAAAGATACAGCCGTAAGGCCATGAGCGATTTATGGACCTTAGAAAAACGCTATGATGCTTGGCTAAAGGTAGAACTCGCTGTTTGTGAAGCTTGGCATGAGCTTGGACGCATTCCCGCAGAAGCTATGGAAGTTATTCGTGCGAAAGCTGCCTTTGATGTGGAGCGCGTTTTAGAAATTGAAGAAACCACTCGCCACGATGTTATTGCTTTTTTAACTTCTGTGGAAGAATTCGTGGGGCCTGAAGCTCGCTTTATTCACCTTGGTTGCACCTCTTCTGATATTGTAGACACAGCCAATGCCGTGATGCTGAAAGATGCTGGCGCGCTTATTGTAGAAGATATTAAAATGCTTTTAGAAACCATTAAAAAGCTTGCCCATGATTGGAAGGGCACCCTATGCATGGGGCGTACCCACGGCATTCATGCTGAGCCCACAAGCTTTGGTTTAAAAATGGCTGGCTATTATGCAGAGTTTAGCCGTCACTTAGAGCGTGTAGAAGCTGGCCTTGAAAATATGCGCGTAGGTAAGCTTTCCGGCGCTGTGGGTACCTTTGCTTTTCTTGGGCCAGATGTGGAAGCCCTTACCATGAAGCATTTAGGCCTTGAGGCAGACCCGCACTCCACACAAATTATTCAGCGTGACCGTTATGCACAATTTTTCACCGCATTGGCCATTA
>CAYJND010000024.1:0-12742 GCA_964371565.1 uncultured Desulfovibrionaceae bacterium | reverse complement strand
CGCACGGAAGTGCTAGAAGTAGAAGAAGGCTTTAGAAAAGGGCAAAAGGGCTCTTCTGCCATGCCGCATAAGAAAAACCCTATTTCTGCTGAAAATATGACAGGTTTGGCGCGTTTATTGCGTTCTAACGCTGTGGCAGCCATGGAAAACCAAGCCTTATGGCATGAGCGTGATATTAGTCACTCTTCTGTAGAGCGCGTGATTATGCCAGACTCCACCATTTTGGCAGATTATATTTTACATCGTTTAAATAATTTACTGAGCAATTTGGTGGTGAAGCCTGAGCGCATGAAGAAGAATATGGATCACTCTTTAGGTTTGTATTATTCACAACGTGTACTCACAACCCTTATTGATAAGGGCTTGCCACGTCAAAAGGCCTATGAAATGGTACAAGCTTGCGCCATGCAAAGCTGGGAAAGCCAAAAGCCTTTTGCTGATATGGTAAAAGCTAGCAGTGCCATTACTGACCTTATTGATGCTGCTACCTTGGAAGAGCTTTTTGATGCTGGGTATTACTTGCAGCATGAAGAGGCCATTTTTGCACGTGTTTTTCAATCTTAAATGTTGCGGAGTATAAAATGTTAGAATTAAAACGCCGTTTAGCCCGCATATTGGTAGAAAAATCCTATAAAGAAGGGGATTTTACCTTAGCATCTGGGCGCAAAAGTGATTACTACTTTGATTGCCGAGTAACTGCCTTGCATCCTGAGGGTTCTTGGCTTATCGGTACCCTTTTTAATAAGCTTTTGGCTGAGGTGGACATTAAAGGCGTGGGCGGCATGACCCTTGGTGCTGATCCACTTGTATCAGCTACCACGGTGATTTCTCACGAAAATAACCGTCCTTTAGCTGGTTTGCTTGTACGTAAAGAAGCCAAAGGCCATGGCACTGGTCAATATGTAGAAGGCCTTGGCAATTTTGTTAAAGGTGATAAAGTAGCCATGTTAGAAGATGTGGTTACCACAGGCGGCTCCTTGCTGAAAGCTTGTACCCGTGTGCAAGATGCCGGCCTTGAAATTGTGGCTGTGTGCACCATTTTAGACCGTCAAGAAGGCGGCAGAGAAATACTGCAAGAACAAGGCTTTGAATTGCTCTCTCTCTTTACAAGAGAAGAGCTGGTAAAACTTGGTCGTTCATAATAGTACATAGGGAGGCTTGCAAAGGCCTCCCTATTTAATGGCAAAGCCCATATTGTGGGTGTTGCGCCGCCATTGTCAGCAAAGCTGGCAAGAGAAAAGGCGTAAAAATCAATGAGGTGACGGGTAAGCAAAGCTCGCCCTATTTTTGATTTTTGGTTCGTGCTGACGTTGTCAACACTCTCAAGGCTTGCAAAAACCTCCTTGATTAGTGCATAAGAGATAAAAATCATTTCTTTGAATGTTGCGTGGTAGTCATGGTATATAAGAAAAAAAGTTTATTTGTGCTCATATGTATGCTCGTAAGCATGGCAGCAACTTTTAGCGCCGCCCATGCGGCGAATTGGCAGCCACGTATACCCAATGCGGCTTTGCCCCCACGCATAGTGGCTGTGGATAAATCACAGCAACAATTTTATTTATATAACGAAAAGAAAGATAATCTTTTAGAGCTGGCCTATAATTACCCTTGTACCACAGGGCAAAAAGATGGCGATAAAGAAGTGGTGAACGATTTACGCACCCCAGAGGGTGTGTATTTTGTAGTATATAAAATCGCCAAAGGCTTAGATTTTAAAGAATATGGCGGTATAGCGTATACCTTAAACTATCCTAACCCTGTGGATAAATTACGTGGCAAAACAGGCTATGGAATTTGGATTCACAGCAAAGGCGATGGTATTACCCCCAAGGTAACCAAGGGCTGCATAGCCATTGGCTTAGAAGAAATTGACCAAGTAGGGCCGCTGCTTACCTCTGGCACTGCTGTGGTAGTAGGGGAAACCTTAGACCTTGGCGCCGTGGCCATTTCTGATGATGGCACCGCCGCGCATTTACGCCGGCGTATGGAGCAATGGACCAGAGCTTGGGCCAATCGCTCGCAAGATTTTTTTGAATTTTATGATGGCGAGTCTTATTCAAAGGCCATGCCAGAAACTTTTAAGGCCTTTCGTTCTAACAAAGAGCGCCTTTTTAAACGCCTTGATTGGATAAATATTTTTAATCGCCAAGTACATGTGCTCGAAGGGCCTGGATATTGGGTTACCTGGAGCGAGCAATTTTATCGCGCGCCCAATCTTTCTACCGAGGGTATTCGCCGTTTGTATTGGCAACGCGATGCAGACAATGTCTTTCGCATTGTGGGTATGGAATGGATTCCCAGTGATTTAGGTATGCAGGCTGCCTATGAAAAGGGTGAGCTTGTGGCGAGCTCAATGCAAGCAACAGATGCACAGTATTCAGCCATGAAAGAAGAAAAACCCGTGGCGCCACCGCTGTCTATGCCTGAATCTACTACAGAAAGCACCGCCTCTTCCCAATTGAGTGCAGAAGTGGTATTAGATGAAAAACCTAAGCAAGAAGTATCTCATCCAGCGCCAAGCACTGCTGTCATGGCGCCTATCTCCATCAGTGCTTCTTTGCAAGAGCGCATAGGGCTTTTGGTGGCAGATTGGCAAAAGGCATGGCAAAAACGCGATGCTAAGGCTTTTTATGCTTTTTATGATAAAGAGCGCTACGGCAAAGAAGCCGGACAAGAATATAGTAATGCCTATGCTGATTTACAAAATATCATGGCACCCTATTTTAAGGCGCCTTGGGTAGAGCTACTCAGTGCTCAGCCTCAGCTAGAAGTAGTGCAAGATATGATTATGACGAGCATGAAGCAATGGATTTTTATTCCATCGCAAAATCCTCGCCAAGGCACACATATTTTGTATTGGAAGCAGCAGGATGATAATAGCTGGCGCATTGTGGCTTCACAGTGGCTTGAAGAGCCGGGAGTCATGCAGGTTGCTTATTTAGAAAAAGTTAGCGCCGAAGTGGGAGATATGCTTGAGCAATGGCGTAAAGATTGGCTTGCTGCAGATGTGGAGGCATATTTGAGCCACTATGCAGCTAGTGCACGTCAGGGCGGACGCAATAAAAAGGGTATTGGCCTGCAGAAAAAACGTTTGTGGCAAAAAGACCCCCCTGCACGCATAGAATTAAGCGGTGTACGTGTGCTGATAGATGGGCAAGGCATTCAAGTAGATATGAATCAAGAATACGAAGATGCGCGCGGACGTGGTGATAAAGGCATAAAAATTCTCTTGCTTGTGCCAAGCTCTGAGGGCTGGAAAATAGTTAAAGAAGACTGGACAGAAAGCTAACAATAGAGGTGCCTATGGTTAAAGCACAGGAAAAAATAAGTGTTATTATTATGCGCGACAGTGGCGAGAGCAAACGTTATCGCTGGCGTCGTGCTCGTTTTCGTGCACTTATACTTTTTTGTGTTATGGCTCCCTTGGTGGCAGCGGGGGCTTTAACGGCATGTTTTTATCTGTGGCAGGAAAATAGATTACTTTTGCAAAACCTGTCTCAATTACAAGAAGAAAATAGTGTTTTTGCCGCCACCGCCAAGCGGTTAGAAAATTTACAAAGCCTGCTTGAACGCAAAAAAAATGTAGAGCGCGCTGTTATGGCTAAAGTTATGCAAGAAAATATAAGCCAAGAAACGGTGGATTTTTCTGACCCCAAGGTACAAAGTGATTTGCAAGCAGAGGGCCCGGGGCATGAGGCTTTTCCTGCACAAAATACAGGCGAACTCAAGATAGATAATGTGTCTGCTTCACGCCTTGAACAAAACCGCTTACGTGTTGCTTTTAATTTACATAATTTAGGAGCAGAAAGCCTTTCTGGTGAAGCTTTTACCATTTTAAGCCTTGCTGATGGCAGAACAGTGCCTTTAAAGCCTAATCCTGCCGACGCTGGTACCTATAAAATTAGTAAGTTCAAAAGTGCCGTGCTCTTTATTAGTCTTGACCAAGAATATGATTTGACCAATGCGCAAATTATTTTAGAAGTTAAAAATGATAAAGACGAGCTGGTTTTTCGTAATATATTCCCCTTATCTCAATAAATTGTATCCTGCCTAAGACCTTGCTTTGCTAAGTAGGGTCTTTTTTTATAAAAATATGTTGCTTTTTGTTGCTAAAATAGTCATCTATTTAAGGGCTTTAATGAGGTTAGGAACAAAAGGAACAAAAAGATAGGCACAGAACGAACAAAAGGAACAAAAGGAGCATGTATGTTAGAACTTATGAAAAAAAGACGTAGCATTCGTCAATTTGCACCGCAGCCTGTGACAGAAGAGCATATACAATCTTTGCTTTGCACAGCCCTTTTGGCGCCCACATCCATGAATAAAAAACCTGTGCATTTTGTGGTGGTGCAAGATGCCCCCACTTTAGCCAAGCTTGCTGCATGCAAGGCACACAGTGCGTCTTTTTTAGAAAAGGCTCCTTTAGGTATTGTGGTACTTGGCGACGCTGAACTTAGCGATGTATGGGTAGAAGATGCCTCCATAGCAGCTACGGCTATACAATTGCAGGCAGAGCATTTAGGCCTTGGTTCCACATGGATTCAAATGCGATTGCGTAAAAGTAAAGAGGGGCAAGATTCGGAACAAGCTATACGAGAAATATTGGGTATTCCGGAAAAATATGGCGTGCTTTGTATTTTAGCCTTGGGCGCTAAGGGGGAAGAAAAGCCCGCTTATACTGATGAGCAAGCGGACTTTTCTAAGGTATATAGAGAAAGTTTTGGTGATAATTTTTAGGCAAAAAAGACGGGGAATATATACCCCAAAGCCAAAGCAAAACCCAGCACGCAAAGGCTTAGCAAAACAAGGAATTTGGTTTTGAATAAAGTCTTTAAGATTATGAGACCTGTGACGCTTACCCCACCGCAGGCCACAAAAAATGCCATAACCACGCCAAGGCCTACGCCTTGCTCTAATAATACTTTGCTGGCAGGGATAATGCTCTCTATATGAACATGTAGGGGCAAAGCCAACAAAGCTGCCATAAGCATAGAAGTGAAAGAATTGTCCTCACCGTATTTTATAAGAAAGGATTGCGGGGCAAAGCTGTAGACTATAGCTCCCAAAATTATGCCCATAAGTAAATAGGGAGCTGCTTGCTTAAAGTTTTTAAAACCATCTTGGAAGGCTTTGAATATATTGTGCTTTAAAGATGGTTTAGTGGTGTTAAGTTCAGTGATGCTCATATGTACGTGCTCGTGAGAGCAGCAAGATACGGCGCTAGAGCTGTGTTCTTCGTGCTGCAAGATAAAGTGTTCACCTTGCTTATACTGTAATAAGGCTCCGGCGCTTACGGAAAAAATTCCCACCATGGCTGTGTAGAAGAGGGCAAATGGCAAGCCAAAAGTAGTGAGCATAAGTGCTAAAATTATGGGGCTGAGCAGGGGAGAGCAAAATAAAAAGGTCATGGCCGGGCCAAAAGGTACATGGGCGCGCAATAAACCTTGCAACATGGGAATGGTGGAAAAAGTGCACAACGGCGTAAGGGCAGCAAAAAGAAAGGCGGCGCCATAGCCGCGACCATGGGATGCGCCAAAAAAGGCTTGGATCTTTTTCTGTGGTATATAAGCCAAGAGTAAGGATAAAAGTACGCTCATACTAAAGAAAATTACTGAAAACTCTATGGCCAAGTGGGCAAAGTAGTCTAAAAAGCTCTCTATATCTACACTACCGCTTTCAAAGCTAAAATCGTGACTATGTTCATGACCGGCATGGTCATGTCCCGAATGGTCAGCATGGTCATGTCCCGAATGATCAGCATGGTCGTGTTCAGCATGGTCAGCATGGTCGTGTTCAGCATGGTCAGCATGATCGTGATTATGCTCAGTATGGTTTGAGGTGTTAACATGGTTGTTAACATTTTGTTCTGTGTTTTTAGGTGTTTCTTGCGCCATATTTGCTCCTTTTGCTGTTTTTGTGCTTTTTTTTACTATGCGCAAAAGCCCCTAGGGCGTCAAGTGTAGTTTAGGCGCAGAAGTGGGCAATGCGCTTATGAGCTCTTGTCTATTAAGGCAAAACGCGTTATGCTAAATGTAGTTCTTTTGGGTATTGTTTTAACCTTTATTACTAGTAGGGGGCATCATGAAAGAGATAAAAAAAATTCTTTGCGCAGTGGATTTATCTAGTCACAGTAAAGTTATTGCAGAATATGCCATTTCTTTTGCTAAAAAAATGGATGCCGAAATAGTGGTAGTGTATACGGCGCCGTCACTTAGCCAATATGTGGGCTTTCATGTACCGCCAAATACCATAGAAAATTTCGTGGGTGAAATTGTAACCGGTGCTGAAAAATCTATGGATTCTTTCGTGTCGGAAAACTTCCCCGGTGTGCAAGCCAAGGGGCATGTACTTGTGGGCTATGCCGCTGAAGAAATTGTAGAAAAAGCTGAAGAAGAGCAAGTAGACCTTATTATCATGGGAACTCATGGTCGTAAGGGGCTTGATCGTATGCTCTTTGGCTCTGTGGCTGAAAATGTGGTAAAAAATGCCAAACAGCCAGTATTAACTATTCGCCCTGAATAACTCAATGTATCATGTATAGGGGTATTGCTTGCAATGCCCCTTTTTTCTATTTGTAACGTCATTTAAGAGAGATTCCATGTCTGTATCGCATCCTTCACAATCTGTTCGTCCAGAAATTGAAGCCCTTACCGCCTATGTGCCAGGTTTGAGTATAGAAGATATTCGCGCCCGTTATGGCTGTGAGCGTGTTGTTAAAATGGCCAGCAATGAAAACGCTTTAGGCGCTTCACCGCTGGTGCAAGAAAGGGTGCGTAAACATGCAGGGCAGGTTTTTCGTTATCCGCAAGGGGGCAACCCTCGCTTAGTGCAAGCTCTAGCACAAAAACACGGCGTTGAGGCTGAGCGCATTGTGGTGAGCAATGGCTCTGACGAAATTATTGACTTACTTATGCGTGTGCGTGGCGTGCCTTTGCAAGATAATATTGTCTGTTTTAAGCCTTGCTTTGGCATGTATAGCGTGCAGGCGCAAATTTGCGGTCTTGAGCTGCGTCAAACGCCTCTCAATGATGATTGTACCATGCCTTTTGACGCCCTTTTGGCCTTGGTGGATGCGCATACAAAATTAGTTTTTGTCACCACCCCTGATAATCCTTCGGGCTATTGCCCCGCGGCAGAAGATGTGGAAGCTTTAGCTAAGGCACTGCCAGAGCATTGTTTATTAGTTATTGATGAAGCCTATATGGATTTTACCGAGGAAGCGCAGTATTCTTTATTAGCTCAAGGAAAGATGCCAGACAATATTGTATTTTTACGCACATTTTCTAAAAGTTATGGTTTAGCTGGTATTCGTTTAGGCTATGGCATATTGCCTGTGGCTTTGGCGCAATATATTTGGCGCGCGCGTATGCCTTTTTCCGTAAATATTTTAGCAGAAGAAGCAGGCCTTGCTGCCCTTGAAGATACGGCTTTTTACGAAAAAAGTCTTGCCATGGCTCGCGAGGGCAGGGAGCAATTAAGCTCAGGACTCAACGATTTGGGCTGTAAAGTATGGCCAAGCCATGCAAACTTTTTGATGTTTGCCCCGCCTGCAGGCAAAGACGTGGCTGAGCTTTTTGAAGCATTATTACATAAGGGCTTTATTATTCGCGCTTTAAAAAGCTATAGCTTGCCACATTTATTTCGCATTACCGTAGGCACCAAAGAAGAAAATAACGATTTCTTACAAGCCTTTAAAGAGGTGCTTAGCGCATGAGTGGTAGCCCCTATCTTCCCCTAGTGACCATAGATGGCCCTGCGGGTGTGGGTAAATCTACCCTAGCGCGCTCTTTGGCTGCGCACCTTGGTATTGCGTATATGGATACCGGCGCCATGTTTCGTTGCTTTGCTCTAAAACTTGGGCATGGAGCAGAAAAACGTGCCCCAGAAGAATTGCAAGAATTATGCGCCCAGTGGCATTTTAGTTTAAGTGGTAGCGGTGCCACCACGGCCTTGCTTTGTAACGGTAATCCTGTGCGCAGTGAAATCCGCACCGAAGAAGTGGGCATGCTAGCTTCACGTTTAGCCACGGTGCCGGTGGTGCGCGAAATTCTAAAAGCTGCGCAACAAAGCCTTGGTCACAGCACAAAGCTTGTGGCAGAGGGTAGGGATATGGGCTCGGTGATTTTTCCCACAGCGCGCTTTAAATTCTTTTTAGATGCTAATCCAGAAATTCGCGCAGTGCGACGTATGCGTCAGCTTGAAGAACAAGGGCAAAAAGTAGATTTAGCAGAATTGACCGACCAAATTCGCCAGCGCGACGCCCTTGATCGCGGACGTGCTGTGGCGCCTTTATGTCCGGCTGAGGGGGCAGTGATTATAGATACCTCTTCTTTAGATATACCCGCTGTGCTTGGTAAAATGCTACACCATATTAGTGTGGTTGGCGGACTGGACGAATAGTTGTATAAAATAAAAAGTACAGGGGCGCTTAACGGCGCCTCTTTTTTTGGGGTCGACGTAGGGGCTTATGTAGGTATAAAGGCAGAAAATTCCTCTTTTGACCTGTGAAAATATAGGCAAAAAGTACCATGCTTTGATTTGAAAAAGTTGTAACTAATTAAATTTATAAAGACTTACTTTCTTGGCACAGGCTGTGCATAAGTATTAGCACAGTACCTAAAGCGTGGGGCTTAGGTGCACAACTTTAAACATCCTGGGAGGGATACCATGAGTCAACTCGATTATGAAATTAACAAAGAATTAGGTGAGTGCTATTTGTTTATGGGCGATTACGATAAGGCCGAAGAATATTACCGTAAGGCCATCACCCATGGTGGTACCTTTGCTGCTCCTTATCTTGGCATGGCTACTGTTGCTGTGCAACGCGGTAAATTAGATGAAGCCATGGTGCTTTACACTAAGGCGCACTCCTTAGAAGCTACTGACAAAACTTTTGCTGGTATTGGTCTTGTGCTTATGGAGCAAGGCTCTCATGCTGAAGCTTATGATCATTTTTCAAAAGCACATGAATTAAACCCCGAAAATATTATTGCTTTAAATTGCCTTGTACGCGAAGGTTATCAATTAGGTCGCCTTGCTGATGTAGTTCCCGCTTTGGAAGCTAGCATGAAAGTTTCTGCTGAAGCTCATGCCATCCAAGTAAGCCTTGCAGGCATTCTCATCTCTTTGGGACGCAATGAAGAAGCAAAAGCACATTTGGAAGCCGTGCTTGGTCTCGATCCTTCCAATATCAATGCTCAAGAACTTTTTGCTAGCATGGCTGCCTAGGTCAAACGCAGATTAGTTCTTTGTATTCCCTCCCCACTCGGTTTTCCGGCCTTCAGTTTGCAAGGCTTTAGGCCGGAAATCCCTTACAGTGAGGAGCTATACCCAAAGCAGGATGCATAAGGGGTTTGTCATGGAAGACAAAGTATAAACGCAGGTCTCGGCCTGCGTTTGCTTATTTATGGCCTTGGGTAGAGTGCTTTTTTCTTTTTTCCCTGCACGAATAAACTGTGCAGAAGGTTTTGTTTTAGTATGTAAAGTGTAAGCAAAAAATGCCGTATAGTTAACCTAAGTATACTTAAAAAAAATTGCAAATGGCAATATTTTCCTCTAAAGTTTTTTTACTCTTTATTATTTTAATGGGTTAAGAAAAGTGTCCATGTGGTAATATTTTCCTCTAAAGTTTTTTCAAATTTAAATATATTAAGTGGTTACTAAAAATAATTTTTTTGGCAAGGTTCTTGCATTTAATTAGCAAACGCCAAGGTTTGGAGGCGATATGAATATACGCACACAAAACATTGAGGCCTTACTCTCACAACAAGAGCTGCAAGCTAAGAAATCTGCCGCCACGCAAAGTGGTGCCGGAGTAGGTTTTGCACAAGCTTTTGCAGAGGAGGCCGCCCTTGGTGGTGCAGTGCAAGGCGCACAGCAACAAGCTACTCCCATTGGGGTGCAAACTTCATTGGTGCAGCAAATGCTGGTACAAAATGTAGAAGCTGCTTCTGCATCGGGTATGACGTCTTCTACGCAAGATGTGATAGAGCAAGCCTCTGCCACGTTAGATATGTGGGAGTCTTATGCAAATCAACTGCAAACACCGGGGACACAAGGGAATTTGCGCCAAGCTCATACTCTCTTAGAGGGTATAGAGTCGCAAGTGTCTTCGCTTAAAGTTTCTTCTGAAGAAGCGCTTAAGCAAAACCCTGAGTTGGCAAGTCTTGTTAACGAATTAGAGGTGATGAGCGTCACAGAACGAATTAAGTTCAATCGTGGCGACTATATAGCCTAAAAGCAAGCTTGCTTTAAAAACGCCGTACATTGTGTGCGGCGTTTTTTCTTTTTAGCAGGCTGCCCAAAAAACAGCGTCTACTGCGTCAGTTAAACAATCTAAATTGCTCATGTATGTCTCTATACACATCGCACCTTGGGTTGTTTAACTTCCTTGTATCCACTGCTTTTTTGCGAGAGCTTGTGTTGTATAGGAACCGACCCAAGGGGCGGCGTAGCCGTTTGTGTTAGCGAGGAGCGAGCTTTATTACAAATCGAGAGCAGCGCATGCGACAAAGCATCATCTCAATATACAAGCTTTGCTAACTCTTACTGTTTGCCAAAGGAATTGGTTTTTGTTACATATACATAATTCATAGAATATTTCTTTACACCAAGAACGTAAACCGCAGGGGCAGTTATGGATTTTGATCTTGATGCAAAACAAAATGATGATGATGACGATATCATTGAATTAACAGAAATTATAGAAAAAGGTAATGCCGCTCCTGCGACGCCTTCCTCTACAGAAAATGATATTTTTGGCGCTGCTGTGAGCGATTTAGGTGGGGGCGCTGTGCCTGATTTACCGCCAGATATGGATGTAGATTTGGATGCTCTTTTATCGCAAATGGATAGCGATGGTGGTTTTTCTAAGGCTGAAGAGGCTGAAAGGGCTCGGGCTGAAGCTGCTGCCGCTGCCGCTGCCGCTAATGCGCCTAGCGATGGTGGCGATGACTTTGATATTGATGCCATGCTGAGCGCAGAATTTGACGGAGATGGAGAGGGTAGCGGCGAAGCTGGGAGCGATGATGCGCCTGATGAATTTTCTTCGGGTGATTTCTCGTCTGGTGATTTTTCTTCGGGTGACCTGCCAGACATGGCGGATATCGATGCCCTGCTGGCAGATATGGATATGCCAGAGCAGCCTGCAGATGAGGCGCCAGCAAGTCAGCCTTTAAATGAAGCCAATAGCGCAGAAGAAATGGATGCGCTTTTAGAAAGTATTTTAGACGATAAGCCAGCCCCGGCAGCTTCGCAAGAAATTAGCGAAGAAGACGCGGCTGATGGCCTTGAGGCGCTTTTTGACAGCGTTCTTAATGACGAGCCAGCGCCGATTTCACCAGAACCTGCGCCTATGCCAGAACCAAAGCCTGAGCCAGTCACTAAGGTAGATGTTTCCACGCTAAATTTTGGTGAGGAGGCAAATGTAACCTCTGCCCCTGCAGCTGCCCCTGCAGATGACTTTGACGCTTTATTCCAAGAAGTTCTTGGCGATGCGCCCCTTTCTGCCGCCGATGCGGCCAAGGTTGTGGTGGAAAATGTCCAAAAAAATGCTGAAGAAGAAGTGGCTAGCGCCTCTACATCTTCACCCGAGGATGACGCCGCTTTGCTTGATATGCTTTTTGGTCAAGACGGTGCAGACGCGCCTGAAGAGATGGCAGCTCCTGTGGTTTCCGGTGCGCCTACACCTACGGCTGGGCAAATGGAAGCTCAAGAAGACGTGAGCTCGGTGCTTGATATGCTAGATGAATTTTTGCCTGGCGAACCTCCAGAAGCTTTTGCGCAAGAACCAGCGCAAGCAGAAGTAGCAGAAGAGCTAGATGTTACGAATCTCTCTGACTCCACTGATACTTTTGATACCACAGACTCTACTGATATTTTTGCTTCAGAAGAAGAGTTCGTGCCGCCAAATCTTGACGAAGTGGCTGCAATGAATGCAGCCGCAGCCGCAGCCGCTGCCGCTGCTAGCATGTCTGCGCAAAGTCAAAATGTTCAAAATCAAGCTGCTGCAAACCCAGTTGCCCATGACGGTGAAGCTTTGCAGGCTTTAGATCAGCGCCTTGGTCAAATGGAAGAGCAAATGACGCAAGGCCTAGGCGATGTATTAGCGCAAATTCAGTCTTTGCAAGAGTCTTTTGCAGCTCAAGCAAAGACTTTGGATGCTTTTGAAACGCAAATACAAGCCGTTGTTGCTAGCCAAGCAGATGTAACAGAAAAGTTTGAGCAGGCTGAAAAGGCAAAGCAAAGCGATGAGGCTAATCAGGTTGAACAGGTGGAAGTGGCACAACAGCCAAGCCCTATAAATACACAAGAGCTTGAACGCTTACGCGCCGAAATGGCCTCTTATGCTGAGCGTGTGGCAAAGGCAGAAGATTTAAGTCAAACCGTAGCACGCGATGCTGCAGCCAGAGAAATGGCAGCTCGTGAGGCTTTGTCATCTTATATTGATAAGCTTGAATTTGTGGCAAAAGAGGCTGTGAGCCGCGAAAATACAGCTCAAGAGCACATGCAAGCTGCCATGGCAAAGTTAGAGCAAGCCGTGCAAGAGCAAGAAGAGCTTTCGCATGTATATGTTAAGCGCATAAGCGATTTAGAAGAGCGCCTGCTACAGTTTGAAAAAACAGCTGAAGCCAATATGGAGCGTATGGCTGTGTCTGCCGCCGCTAAGATTTTGCGTGAAGAAATTGCAGCTCTTATGGCTGGTGAATAGTCTTTTTTATTTAAAGGAGGGGGCGGGGGGTGG
>CAYJND010000023.1:0-19747 GCA_964371565.1 uncultured Desulfovibrionaceae bacterium | reverse complement strand
AGGATATAGTATGCTAGATGTAACTGCATTACTCGATGAAATAAAAGCTTCTCCCTATGAAGAAGTTCTCATACGTGCCCCCCATACCGGTGTGGTAAACTTTGCTGATATCGAAGAAGGTAGCAAAGTTCATGGCCCGCAAGGTATGTGGAAAGAAAAAAAAGGTACCACACTCTTAGTCATTGACCGAGAGCGCAATCCAAAATCTATTTGCGCCCCGGAAAAAGGCGAAGTGTGTGCCATTCATAAAGAATTAGAAGGCCAATTTGTAGAAGCCGGCACACCGCTACTTACGGTGCGTCACTTTTTAACCAAGGCCGAAGTGCAACAAAAAATCTTAAAGCGCACATTGCACCTTTTTACAGCTCCAGAGCGTGCTAAATATTATTTCACCCCAGAAGTAGATAAGAAAGTGCGTGCCTCTGGCTCTCGCGCAGTGTCGGTGACTGAAGGCATGGAACTGTTTATTATGTCACGCATGAAGCGCGAGGCACCCCTGTACTATACAGGCCCAGCAGGCGTTATTTATGCTGTGTATTTTAAGCACACAGAAAATGTAGACGCTGGCGCGGCTCTTATTGGGGTGTGCCCTCCTGATCAATTGGCTGCCATTGAAGAAGTGGTCTTACGCGTACAAACTGAATGGCAAGAAAAGTAAATTGTCATGGGTAAAGCCTTACAAATTCGCGTATCTGCCGTAACTTGGGATGAAGGCCTACCAGAAAAACTGTGGCCGCAACTCACGGAATTGGCAGCCACAGTACCAAGCCCCGAAAATAAGCTTGGTGTTGTAGAAATTGTTGTCCGCTTGCATGATGGTTTGCAATTTATGTCTTGGTCAGAGGCGCGTATTAAAGCCCTTGGCAATGATATACGTGAAGCCATGAGCACAGTAAAAGAGCTAGAAAAAGCCCTTGGCAATTGGGATGCGAAAAAGGCTAATACCCTTAGTGATGCCTTAGAAGACATTTTAGCAAGGCTAGAAAAAAATTACTGCTAATATTAGGAGTTACCATGTTAAACAAAGTACAAATCATTGGTCGCCTTGGGGCAGATCCAGAATTAAAATATACACAAACAGGCTCGCCCGTATGCTCGCTAAGCATTGCTACGGACGAATCTTATCAGGATCGTGATGGCAATAAAGTACAGCGTACCGAATGGCACCGTGTATCTGTTTTTCAGCGCTCTGCAGAAAATTGCGCCACTTACTTAACCAAGGGCAGCCTTGTGTATGTAGAGGGCTCTTTGCAAACGCGTAAATGGCAAGATCAAAATGGTCAAGACCGTTACACCACAGATATTAAAGCCCAGCGTGTGCAATTTTTAGATAAAAAAGGCGAAGGCGGCCAAGGTGGCGGTGGTGGCTATCAGGGTGGTCAAGGTGGCGGTTACCAAAATCAGGGCGGCGGTTATCAAAATAATCCAGGTGGTCAGGGCGGTCAGGGTGGTAGCTATGGCAACCAACAGCAGCGTCGTAGCTATGCTAACCAAGCGCCGCAACAGAATGCTGCCCCTAACGAAGATATGGGTTCGCCTTTTCCCTCTGAAATGGATGATGTGCCGTTTTAGTTTTGTTACTCTGTGAGTTTTTCTTTGTAAGGGGCGTAAACTTTATTCATAAGGTTTGCGCCCTTTAAAGTTTTTGCCTTTTCATCCCATTTTCAAAAATTTTATTCCTGTCTACAATACTTTTGCAAGCATATTGTATACCTGTAATGTATCTGCCTTTTGCTAGTGCAAAAAAAAGCGCCCTCATCATGAGGACGCTTGTTTACTTTAAAGCAATCTAGGGTACAGCTTAGATGCTGTCAGAAAGAGAAGAGGTATCGTGTTGCATCATAAGCGGAATGCGCTCTTCAGCATTATACTCAAACATAACCGCCGTGCCAAAGCAGGAGAAATACTTGCTACCATCGGGGTGAAAAGCAACGTTTTCAGAATAGCCCACAATGGCTTGAGCGCCCTTACCTATGGCGCGGCTTGCCATGCCAAAGAAAGCTTCTTCAGAGTCAAAACCACGACAGCATACTAAACCTAGCACTTTTAATATCTTGCGTCCTTCCACTTGGTGGGTAGTTACCACAGGGAAGCGACCCGAGAGGAAAATTTCTTTAGCTCTGTTGGTATTAGAATTTTGCACGGGGGGCTCTTCTGTTTTTTTCTTCTTCTTTGTCATATCACCAAGTAAAAATAGCATGGCAACCTCCTAGATATGCTTATCTATAAGCACAAGCTATGCCAAAAAAAGTTTTATTATGTAATATAAAGGTGTTGTCTGTGTCGTATTGAGACGGAGGCAAAAAATTGACTGGATAAAAAGGGTTTTTACCCCGCAAGTGGGCAAAGTTAGCCGCTTTGTTTTTACCTAAGTGTCAGGAAAGTGGCAGTGGTTGAAAAAATTATAAATTTTGTAATTTTGCCCAGAGATCTTGGGCTTTTTTCTTGCCAATACCTTTAATGTTCGCAAGTTCTTCTTGTGTGGCTTTACGCATGGCCTCGGTATTTTCAAATCTGTCCCAAAGTAAACGCGCTGTGTGCGGGCCAATGCCAGGAATGCGCATAAGCTCACCAGCAAGGGCAGCATTGCCTCGGGCTTGCCTGTGCTTGCCAATGGCATAGCGATGTGTGCAGTCGCGAATATGTTGTAAAAAAAGTAATTCTGGCGCTCCGGCACGTAAGGGCAGGGGGTTAGAGCGCCCTGGCAAAAAAATTCTATCTTGAATATTACCTGCGCGTCTATCGGCGTGGCCTTGCTCATCGCGCGCTTTGGCAATGGCAGCAAGGGCAAAAAGGTGTTCTTGCCCTTGTTCTTGCAAAGAGCGCAGCACAGCAGAAAGTTGCCCCTTGCCCCCATCAATAAGTAGTAAATCAGGCCATGGTGGCCCAGACTCTAAACGGCGCACCACCCATGCCGCCAAAGTGGCATAGTCATCACTGCCGCCATCGGGCATGGCGTATTGTCTATAGGCAGAGGTATTGGCTTTGCCCCCTTCAAAGACCACCATGCCCACGCGGGTTTGCTGACCTGAGGTGTGCGAAACGTCCACACATTCAATGCGCTGCGGCGGCGTGGCTAAATGCAATGCCGTGGCAAGACGTTCGTCGATGGGCTGTTCTTTATGGCGGCGCCCCTCTTCGCGGGCATTGGTGGCAGCCATATCTACTAAGGCGTTTTCAGCGCTGTTGCGCGGCGCAACTATGCGTACTGTGCCCCCGCGCATATCGCTGAGCGATTGTTCAAGGGCGCAAAACATATGATTTGTTTCTTGCTCTTTTTCTGTTGCGGCGCCAAGGTTTTGTATATTTGTGTCTATATTGCTATTTGTGTTTACTGCTTGAAATGTGTTTATTTTTTTTTGACTATCATTGATATTCAAATTTTTTTGAGGCATTTCTTGTTCTTGTAAAACAGGCAATGCCTCTTCAATGGCTTTAGGCAGCCAGGGCACCACAATGGTAGGGGGTGGGGTCATAGCGCCATAAAATTGCGCTAAAAAAGAAAGTAATAATTCTGGTGTGTCGTCAAAATCTAGCGCCGGCCAAAAGAAATTGCGCCCATCCATAAGCACGCCGCCGCGCACAAATAATATGCCCAGCGCCATGCCTTTTTCAGCGCAGCTAAGGCCTATTATGTCCATATCTGTGCCGCCGGGTATGACCACAGCTTGTTTTTCAACCGTGCGTTGTACGGCTTGTAATTGGTCACGTAAGGCCGCAGCTTTTTCAAATTCTAGCGCCTCAGAAGCGGCGAGCATTTCTTGCTCAATGCTTTGCAAAAGCGCTTCAGAGCGGCCCGAAAGTAATTCGCGCACCTTTTGCACACCTATATTATAGTCGCTGGCGCTGATATATTCCATACAGGGGGCAGGGCATTGACCCATAAAATGATAGAGACAGGGGCGCACGCGATTGCGCATGGCCTTATCGCTACAGCGGCGTAAGGGAAAGGCCTTATGGATTATTTTCCACGTTTCACGCGCGGCCAGTGTAGAGGTGAAAGGGCCATAATATTGGGCTTTGTCTCGTAAATTTTTATGGGTATTACGTACAATTTCTAAACGTGGATAATGGTGCTTTGTAGAAATTTTAAATAAAATGTACTGCTTATCATCGCGCAAGACAATATTATAATGCGGTCTGTGCTTTTTAATAAGGCTTGCCTCTAATAAAAGGGCTTCTTTTTCTGTGGTGGTAGAAAGGGTTTCTAGACTTGCAGCGTGGCCCATCATGGCCTTGGTTTTGGCGGCAAGGCCTTCTTCGCGAAAGTAAGAGAGAATACGCTTGCGCAAAACACGGGCTTTGCCCACATAAATAATGCGCCCTTGGGCATTTTTATACAGATATACCCCTGGGGTAAGGGGCAGCGATGAAGGTACAGGCTTTTGCATGAGGCTAGTATAATCATGTGCGCCAATATGTCAAAAGGCAAAGCTTGACAATATCATGTTACACCCTATGTTATGTATGCTTATATGCTTTAAGGGTTTTGTATGCCGTTTTTTCTTGTTTTTGGTACCCTTGTTTTCTTGGGTTGTACCTATATTGCTTTGCGTTTAATTATGCGCACATCTTTGCGCGGTTATACAAGGGTTTTAGCCTATGCTTTGTGCTATGTGCCTTTGTTGCATTTACCTCTACGCCATCACATACGCGAGATATCGCGTGCAGGTGAAGTGGTAGCCCCATGGTTAGATGTGGTATTTTTTACCAGTCAGATATTTTTGGGGGCACTTTCCTTGATGGCTACGGTGGTTTTGATTTATGACTTTTTTTTACTTGGTAAGTGGCTATATACAAAGATTTTTATAAAGACTACGTCCACTGCTGGGGCGCCAGTTGCAGATGCGCCAGATAGTGAGGCGCCCGTTACTCAGGAACCCATCAATACCAGCCGCCGTCTTTTTGTGCAAAATTCTGTCAGTGCCGGCATTTTGGCTGCCAGTGGCGGTTTATTGGCGTATAGCGCTTCTGAAGCGCTTTTTGTGCCAGAGGTAAAGCATGTTCGTGTGCCAGTGGAGCATTTACCGCCTGAATTTCATGGCTATCGCATAGCTCACATTACAGATTTGCATATTAATCGCCCAGTGCCGGTCTCGCGCATGGAAGGTATTGTGGAAAAAATTCATGCACTGTCTCCGCATAGTATTGCCATAACAGGCGACCTTTCAGATAGCTATCCCCATCAAGTAGAGGCTGAATTAAAGCCGCTAGCAAGTTTACGTGCTCCTGACGGTGTGTTTTTTGTGGACGGAAATCATGAATATTATACTAACATATCTCAGTGGCTTAGAGCCGTAAATCGTCTTGGCCTTGATCATTTATATAATGAACATAGGCTTATTACGCGCGGTGATAAACGCTTACTTATGTGCGGGGTGCCTGATTATAGAATGGCGTCTATGTCTAGTGCTGCAGAGGCGCAAGAGGGTAGCCGTGAGGGCGATATAAAGATATTGCTTTCGCATCAGCCGCAAAATATTTATGAAGCGTCTAAAGTGGGCTATGATGTGCATTTATGCGGGCATACCCACGGGGGGCAGCTTTTTCCGTGGACCTATGTGGTTGACTTGGCACAGCCGTATATTCATGGGCTCTATACCGTAGAAAAAACCAAGCTTTATGTAAATCGCGGTGCAGGCTTTTGGGGGCCGCCCTTGCGTCTTGGCGCGCCGCCAGAAATTGCCCTTATAGAATTGGTACCGCAAGGGTAAAATACAAGCTAGAGTAAAAAAGCAGACCACTTATGTATATGGGCATACATAAGTGGTCTGCTTTTTTGTTTTGACGCAGTAGATTGCCCTTTTTCAGCGGGTCGTTCTTTTTCAACAGCCTGTTAATGTAGCCAAAAGTTTTTAAGATCAGCCGTAAGCTCCTTAGGATTGTTTTTAAGCCTCTGGGCATTGATTGTGCTGAAAAGTTCATCTTTATTATGTACTTGTAATGCCTTAAAACTCATTTTTAAGCCTAATGACTGCGCCAAATTTTGCCAATAGGCACTAAAATCTTGCGTGCCAAGCATACGCAAAATGTCTTGCATGATGCCTTGTACGTAGGCCGCGCCGCGGGGGTCTTGGCAGGTGGCATGGTCTATGGCGGCATTGGCGGCAAAAAGGTCTATCATAGATAAAGCCACTGCATGACCGTGAGGAATGTCATGATGCGTAGTTAAGCCATAGCAAAGGGCGTGCGCCGCTGTGGTTTTGGAAATTTGAATGGCCTTGCCCGCATGATTAGACGCTAGCGCCATGGCTTTGGCTGCATCTAGGGCATCGGTATTGACAAAATCTTGTATATGTTCATGCGCCAAAGTAATGGCCATTTGGGCATGGGCTTTGCTTTGTTCAGTAGATGCCACAGCCCAGTAGCTTTCTAGGGCTTGGCAATAGGCATCCATGGCGGTGCAGGCTTTAATGTATTTGGGGGTGCCAAGCAGCAATGCGGCGTCTACCAAAGCATATTCTGGGTAAATGCTGGCATGGTCTACAGTTTGCTTTTCGCCCTTTACATACATGATGGCAAATTGCGTAACCTCGCTACCGGTGCCGGCGGTAGTGGGTATAGCCACCAAGGGAAGAGGCGCTTTAGAATAATATTTATAGAGCTTGGCAAAATCCATAACACTGCCGCCGCCCACGGCGATAAGCATGTCGTAGTGGGCAGAGGGGCGTATGGCGAGAGCTTGTTCTACTTGCTCAAATTTGGGGTTGACCTCAAAGTCATTATAGAGGTCATAGGCGCAAGGAATATTATCTAAAATACGTTCTTTATAGGCTTCAAAAGATTTTTTGCCGCAAAAGAGTAAAACTTTTTGCGCTTTAGTTTCTGTGAGAATTGCTTGTAAATGTTCTATACTGTTTTCACCAATATACTCTTGCTGCATGGGGTGTATTCCTTTGGGTGTAAAGTGCTTATTCACGTGAGAATTTTACACCGAATAGCCTCGGCATGCAATGTGTATTAAAGCCCCTGTATTTTGTGCAATACAGAGGCTTTATTATGAGTTTAGTAAAACTTAGGCATCTTGCTTGGTGTCAGCCAATTGAATTTCGCGCAAATTAACCCCTTGCGGTAACTCATAGGCAAATTTAATGGTTTTTGCTACATCTTCAGCGGTGATACTGCCAAGACCTAAGGCAGTAGACCATTGCCCATAGCCCTCTTTTATGGCGTCGCTGGTGGTATGGCTTAAAAGCTCTGTTTGCACAGCGCCAGGACAAATGCGCATAACACGAACATTATGCGGGGCAAGTTCTGCTCTGGCCACTTCTGATAGTCCCACCACGCCATATTTGGTGGCGCAGTACGCACCATGACTGGGAAATGCCTTAACGCCGGCAATGGATGAAAGGTTTACAATGGTGCCGCATTGTCTTTCTTTCATATCATTCATAACAATTTGCATGCCGTACATAAGGCCCATAAGGTTTACATCAAGCATTTTCTTCCATTCTTCCACATCTTGTGTGGATAAGTCACCAAGAAGCATAATGCCGGCATTATTTATCATAAGGTCGGTTTTTCCGTAGATGGCTTCAGCCTTGCGTACAGCTTGTTCAAATTGCTCTTTATTAGTTACATCCACAGCTTCGCAAAGGGCATTTTCTAAATTCATGGCTGTGAGCAATTCAACGCGTCTTGCTAAAAGTAATAAAGGGTAACCGGCTTTGCTAAATTCCATGGCTAAAGCCTTACCAAAGCCAGAGCTTGCACCGGTAATTACCACGAGTTTTTTTGACATAATAGTGTCTCCTTGACTGTTATATTCTTTCTTACTATTATAGTAAAAATTACTATAATGACATTAGGGCACTTGAAAGAGGGCGTCAATATAGGCACTATTTTTTCTCTTAAAGAAATAAAGGTAACTAATGGGGGCTATATATGCAGGGTAAAATAGAAAAAATATATGTAAATTCAGAAATTGAAATTACACTTAAAATGATTGGCGGCAAATCAAAACCGCTAATTTTATATTTGCTTAATGAAGATGGTCCCATGCGTTTTAAGCATCTTATGGGCGCTATTAATCAGATATCGCAAAAAACACTGACAAATCAATTACGTGATTTAGAGTCTGATGGATTGATTAAGCGTGAAAGTTTTAATGAAATACCGCCGCGGGTGGAGTATTCCACCACGGAAAAAGGCAAATCTCTCATGCCCATTTTAGAGCTTATGTGCGCATGGGGTGAAAAAAATAAAGGGGATGTTTTCGAGCTTATTAATCCGCAATGTGTGTAGGTAATCATGTTTTTGCGATGAGATATTTCAAGGCTAAAAAACTTCTTCTATACTAGCGCCGGCTAAAATGCTTCCTGTGGCATCATATACGGCGGCAATTTGCCCAGGAGCCGTGGGGCTTTGGGCGGTGGCAAAATGTATATGCAAGCGCTCATCCTGTATGCTAATCTTGGCAGGCACCTCTTGCTGGCGATAGCGCACGCGCACTAAAATATCTTGAGGCCAGTGCTTAGGATCAACCAAAAAATTTGCCTGCCCTGTGACGCAGCCCACAAGGGTAGCCTCGGCTTTATTTCCAAGAATAAGGGCATTACGGGCGCTGTCTTTTGCGCAGACATACAGCGGCTCTTTCCAAGCCACGCCGAGGCCACGTCTTTGTCCTTCGGTATATTGCCAAAGGCCGGCATGGGCGCCGCCAAATTTTTTGGGTAAAAGAATTTCTTGCCCATCTTCTTTAATGAAAATTTGTCCGCCTTTGCCAAGCTTAATGCCATAGTCTTTACTGCGTGCAAGTAAAAACTCTCTATACGCATCTGCAGGCACAAAGCAAATTTCTTGGCTTTCCTTAGCTATGGGTATGTTTATGCCTTGGGCTTGTAAAAAATGAATATTCTCATTTTTTTGCGTTTTGGCTAAGGGGAAAAGAATTTTTTCAAAGCGTTTACGGGGCACTAACGAAAGAAAATAGCTTTGATCTTTGCGTATATCTTGCCCTTTAATGAGCGGGCTGTGCTGAGGGGCAAGACTCTTGCCTGTATCTGGGTGCAAGGCCGCATAATGGCCTGTGGCAAAATACTCTGCCCCAAGCTCAAAGGCTTTATCCATAAGCAAACCAAATTTCACCTGCTTATTACACAGAGCGCAAGGGTTTGGCGTGCGCCCCTCGGCATAGGCCTTAACAAATGGGGCAATGACGCGCTGGCTAAACTCTTGGCGAAAATCCACAATGTGTAAAGCAATGCCGCGCTCTGCGCACAGTTTTTCAAGGGCAGCAAGGGCTGTACTATTGGTGTCTTTTTCGGGTAAAAAAAGGCCGTGTAAGGCAAGGATATCGTGCCCCTGCTCATATAAATGAACAAGGGCATATAAAGAGTCTGCGCCGCCACTAACGGCTACGGCTATACGTGACATCCTAGCAGTCCGTTGAAAAAGTTTGTTTCAAAAAAAGTTGATAACATGCCATTTTTATAATTTTCCTACAGGCTCTTCAAAAATGTAAGATACGAAAAAGACAAAATATATTACATTTTTTTAAACATCTGTTCCAAACAAACTGTTCAAAAAGTAGTTGATACAAGGAAAACGCTGTTTTTTGCGGAAGGAGTGTATTAGGCATACATGACTGGAGCAAAAAACAAGTTTGACGCAGTAGACACTACTTTTTCAACAGTTTGTTAGAGAATTTGGTTAAGGAACTGCTTAAGGCGCGGCGCGCGTGGAGATTCAAAAATTTGATCTGGCGTGCCCGCTTCGACAATTTGTCCATGATCCATAAAGATAATGCGGTCTGCCACCGTACGGGCAAAGCCCATTTCGTGGGTTACGCACACCATGGTCATGCCATCTTCGGCAAGGCCTACCATAACGTCCAGTACTTCGCCTACCATTTCTGGGTCAAGGGCAGAGGTTGGCTCGTCAAAGAGCATAATGCTAGGTTGCATGGCAAGGGCGCGGGCTATGGCCACGCGCTGTTGTTGCCCGCCCGAAAGCAAAGCTGGATACACATTGGCCTTATCGCTAATACCTACACGCTTAAGTAAGACAAGGGCTTGTTCTTCGGCATCGTGTTTGGGTACCTTTTTTAAGGTGATGGGTGCCATGGTAAGGTTTTGCAAAACCGTTTTGTGCGGAAACAAATTGAATTGCTGAAACACCATGCCAAGGTCTTGGCGAATGGCATTAATGTCATGTTCTTCACTGGTTACATTACGCCCGTCTACAATGATGGAGCCTTGGTCAACATCTTCAAGGCGGTTAATGGAGCGCAACAAAGTGGACTTGCCAGAGCCGGAAGGGCCAATAATGACCACACGTTCGCCGCTTTTAATGTCTAAGCTTACATCTTGCAGGGCTGGAAATTCACCAAAATATTTCCAGACATTACGTATGCTGATGATGGGAGGATTACTTTCGTTTGTCATAATAGTTCAACCTTCCTTCCATGATGCTAACGCACTTTGATAAAAGCAATGTAATGATAAGATAGATGAGCGCAATGACGGTATATGTTTCAAAATATAAATAGGTCTTGGCTGCATAGGCGCGTCCGCGTTGCATAAGGTCTGGCATAGCCATAACCGATACCAGCGCCGTATCTTTAAGCATGGCAATACATTCATTGCCCACAGGGGGTAATATGGTGCGCCAAGCTTGGGGTAAAATCACGCGGAACATGGTTTGAAATTGGTTAAAACCAAGGGATCTTGCCGCTTCCATTTGCCCTTTAGGAATGGCCAAAATACCGGCGCGAAAAACCTCGCCCATATAAGCGCCATAACAAAAAGAAATGGCTATAACGGCAGACATAAGGCCGCTGACATTTAAAAACTTAGCTAAAGCAAAATAAATATAAAAAATTTGCACAAGAAGCGGAATACCGCGGATGATTTCCACATAGGTGGAAGCCACAAGATTTATTAAACGATTTTGTGAAATACGCCCAAGACCGGTGAGTAAACCCATGGGAATGGCACAGGCAATGGAAAGTGCTGTTACCTGAAAGGTTACAATAAGACCGTCAGGCAAAAAAGATATAATATTGATATAGGGGTCAGGCCATATCATGCATAGGGAAATTAAAGTAGCTATGGCGCCGGTTAAGGCAATGGACCAAGCATTAATAAGGCGCCATTCCTTGGGGTCTGGGATGGTAACGCCATCGCTGGTAAATATTTTTAAGGTGCCGCGTTCTTCTTTATCGGCAGGGGGGGTGTTTTTCATGGCTCTCTCTGTAGCAAACCCTTCGCTCACAGTATGAGCGAAGGGTTTAATAAGTAGGGAAAGGAACTATTCAGCGCCCATCCATTTGATTTTTAATTGCTTTTCAATGCCTTTTTCTTTAACGCGCTTAATGCCTTCGTTAAGGATTTTTACTAATTCGTCTTGACCTTTTTTCAAGGTAAAGCCGTAGTATTCAGCTTCAGGGGTTTCGTAAACTACTTTGAACTTGTTCGCATAGTCTTTACGCTTGTTGGCAAAGTATTTAGAAACAGGGCCGTCAGCCATGATGGCGTCAATACGGCCATGAGCCATATCTTCGGCGGCAAGGCCAAGGTCGTCGTATTCACGAATGATGGCGCCTACATTGGCTTTTTGAGTTACGAAAATACCAGTGGTACCAATTTGGCCACCCACTTTTTTGCCCTTAAGGTCAGCCATACCCTTAATATCAGAGTCGATGGGCACGATGAGTGCTTGGCGAATTTCGCAATAAGGGTCACTAAAGAGGAATTGTTTTTGGCGTTCAGGGGTAATGGTCACAGAAGAGGCTACGATATCGTAGTTACCTGCTGCTACACCGGCAAAAATGCCGTCCCAAGCTACGTTGCGAATATCAAAGTTAACACCCATTTCTTTACCAACGGCTTTGATATAGTCGGTGGAATAGCCAATCACTTGCTTTTGGTCATCCAAATATTCCATAGGAGGCCAAGTGCCGTCGGAAGCTACGGTATAGTTTTTGTCTTTTGCCATAGCCACGCTGCTCATAAGGCCAAGAGCCAAAAGCGCTGTCATAAGAATACGAATCATAATAGTCCTTCCTTGAGGTAAAATTGTAACCGCACAAGTATGCAGTAGTGAGGGCTCTCTGTCAATACTCGAAGAAGTAACTACGTCTTACCAAGTAAACAGTGCTGTGACAAAAATGGGCACCGCCATGGTGAGTACCATGCCAGAAAATACGCCCATAATGGCGTATTCTTCGCCGGCGTAGCGCGCAATAACAGGCATGCAAGTATCCATGGTGGTGGCACCGCCTGCAGCTACAGGGGCAAGACCGCCGGCATAACGCACTAAGATAGGCGCAAAGAGCAAGGTTAAAAGCTCGCGGCTCACATTGGCAATAAGAGCCACAGAGCCTAATTCGGCATTGCCAAATTTGGCTATCATAACAGAAGACAGGCTATAATAGCCAAAACCAGCCCCAACACCCATGACATCACGCAGCGAAAGGCCGTATTGTAATGCGCCAAGGGCAAACCACGCAACAAGAGCGCCAAAGGCCGTGCCAAGTATAGAGCCGACGGGTAAGAGTATAATTTTAAAGCCAAAGTTACGGATAATAAGAAAATTTCTGGTATCAAAACCCATACACATACCCGCTAATACAAGCATTATGTAAAGGGCATAGGTGAGTAAATCGTCGCCCATTTGATCGGGGATAATTTCTAAGGTGCCTACAAAAATGCCGCAGGCAAAGAAAAGCAAAATGTAAAGGCTACCTTTCATTATAAATCCTCAGTTTTGGCGCGGGGCTTAAAAAAAGAGCGGAATAAAAAACAGACGGCAAAAACACTGCCAAGGGCAGAAAGCACGCCTATAATAGTGCCTTGCAGGCCTAACTCTCCCATGCGGGCAAGCAGACCCTCATCGCTACCAAGGTTTAAGCCAATAAGAAAAAGTAAGGCGTAAATAATACCAGATAAGGCATGATTAGTAAGCCCCACAGCTGCAGGTTTTTTATGTACGGCATACCCTAAGGGCACGCCTACAACTATAAGTCCAATTTCAAGCAACATTACCAAGTCCTCTCGTCATCAATACCTTGTAAACCATGGGGGCCTTCGCTAAAATTATCTTCTAGCAGGGCTTGTTTCATAAACCAATCTTCGCGAATACGCCACGAGGCTGCTGCTGTATAGGCCGGTGAGGAATAGCCCACAGAAAGCACCAAGGTGCGGCGGGCATGTTCTTGCAAGCGAATGAGCAGGGGGGTAAAGTCGGCATCGCCAGAAAGGATAATGAATTCTTCAAAGCGTGTTGAGTGTGATAAATCGTCCATGCAATCCATAACCAAATGTATGTCGGTGCTGGTTTTACCTTGTTGAGTGAGGGGCGGGCAATCGATAACGCGAAAGGCAGCTCGAATGAAGTTGGTTCTAAAGTCGTGATAGCGTTGGGGGTTAATATAACAAACTCTTTTTAAAATACGCCTGCGTACGCCATCGCCGTAGAGCATGCGCAGGGCATGGGCTTCAAGCCATTTGATCCAGCGCTGGGGGTAGGTGCCAAAGGCCTTGGCTGCTTCAGGGTCCATCTCTAAAAAACGTGTATAAATATTATCAAAATCTACATATAAAGCCGCAGTTACTTCATCAAAACCAGAAAAACGTCCCATACAAATCCTTAGGTCTAAAAAGTTATATGCTAGGAAAAAGCAAAACATATAGAAAAGGGCAAGCTTTGGCAAGTTTTACCTTTGAAAAAGAGAAAATTAGCTAGAAAATGTTCATTTTCTACCATGTTGTAACATTGGCCTGTGAACTTTATGTTAAAAGATACCATTTGACAGTGCTATTATATATTGACTATTGTATAGGAGTGCCTACTCTTGCGGGCCTTATGCTGTATGGGGAGCCCATGTCTATATTACAATGTTTTAACAATATGAAATTATTACACTCTATGACACGCACCCCCATGGCAGAGCGCTGTCGTCTTGTCATGCGAGTGTCTTTTTTGCTGTATTTGCTTACTTTTTCTTTTTCGCCTTTTCTACGTGATTTTTTTTCTGTTATCTGCCTTATTTTTCTTATTCCTTATTATGTGCTGGATTATAAAAACAGCTCCTTAGCCCTATTTACGGGGAAAAAATATTTTCTTTTTTTATATGTTTTTCTTGTGCTTGGCATTGCTTTTTCTCAAGATGTGTGGGCGTCTTTTATCACAGTGTCTTTACATTCTTTTACATCTTTGACGCTGCCATTTGTGGCCATGGAATGTGTACGCTCTAACAAAGATTTACGACATATGGCTTATGCCATGATGGCAGGGCTTTTTGCTCAAGGTTTGAATGGCATATATCAATATAGCACTGGGTATGATTTTATTTACAATTTACCACCCAAGTCAGGGCGACTTACGGGCTCTTTTAGTGACTATCGTGTGGGCAACTATATTGCCTTAACGCTTATACCGGCTTTGTCCTTGGTGTGGTTTTGGCGCCCTCGTTACGGTGCTTTTGCCGTGCCTATGGCTTTATTGTGTGCTGCGCCTGCTGTCTTTTTGATGTTTTTCTCTTATACGCGCAATGCGTATATCACGCTTTTTGCGGCTTTATTTTTCTGGATGCTGCTTTTGCGCTCTTTTCCGTGGCGTTTTTGTTTAACAGCTTGTGTGGGTGTTGTGGCTTTGCTTCCTTGGTTGCAAGGGCGTTTAAGCTGGGAAGTGATTAGCCAAGATGGTCGTTGGGATTTGTGGGGCTTGGCTGTGTCCATTTTTAAAGAATACCCTTATTTGGGTGCAGGTATTGGGCAGTATAATGCGGCTTTTAGAGAACTTGGTCTTAGCCCTAGTAAAGATGCCATTACCATCAGTCATCCGCACAATATTTACTTACAATTTATGTGTGAAAACGGTCTTGTGGGGCTGTTTTGTGCTCTGGCCTTTTTGCTGGGTATTTTTTATTGGGCTTATAAAAAATTACGTATCCTTGCGTTGCAAGAACAAGTGCAAGAGCAGGGGCAAAGCAAAGCTTCTTCCCTGCCAGTAGCTGAAAACTCTGCGGCGCTGTGTTGGCAAGTCATGGCTATGTATTGGTGCGGATGGGGCGCTTTTTTAGTGAGCGCCTTTGTGGGGCATAATTTTTTTCAGCGCTGGTGGCTTGCCTTGGTTATGGCATATTTAGGCATTTTACTAGGCGCTTTAACACAATCTTTGCGTGTTTGCCCTCAGCAACAGGTAGAAAATGCTCATTTGGCATAAATGTTTTTTTGTGAAATATATGTATTTTATAAAGTATAGTGCTGTGCTAGGTATTGCCTAAAAGGGCTTTTGTGGCTATATATGTGCCCAAGCAAGGGGCGCTGCGGTGAAAAAACTGTGCTTTGTTGTGTGAATAAAATATCTTATCTAAATGCCATAAGCTATGTGGCCTTGAGAAACTACATACCTTTGCAATAGTGAAAAATTATGAATGTACGTGTTTATTTAAAGAAAATTTTTCTTTCGTTCTTAGTGCTTATTTGCCTTGGCGGCATACTTGGTGTGGCTGGTGTAGTGGGGCTTTTTTATTGGGCTGCGCGCGATTTACCAGATATGGATCGCATTGCCGACTTTCGCCCGCCGCAAGCCACAGTGGTGCTAGCACGCGATGGTTCCCCCTTGGGCAGCCTTTTTCATGAAAAGCGTTTCATGGTGCCTTTAGATCTTATGTCCCCCTACATTACCAAGGCTTTTTTAGCTGCGGAAGACGATGGTTTTTACCAACATGTAGGTGTGGATCCTGTGGCCATTATGCGTGCGGCTTTGGTGAATTTTCAAACAGGGCGCAATACGCAAGGGGGCAGTACCATTACGCAGCAGGTTATTAAGCAATTGCTGCTCACCCCAGAAAAAAGTTATAAGCGCAAGCTTAAAGAAGCCATTCTTGCCTATAGATTAGAAAAAGAACTTACTAAGGATGAAATTTTAAGCATTTATTTAAATCAAATATTCTTAGGGCAAAAGGCCTATGGCATAGAGGCCGCGGCACGTACTTACTTTGGAAAACATGCCACAGACATTACCTTGGCAGAAAGTGCGCTTTTAGCTGGTATGCCGCAGGCGCCCAGCCGTTACAATCCTTTCCGTCATCCGGAATCTGCCAAAGCAAGGCAGATGTATGTGCTAGGTCGTTTGCGCGAACTTAAATGGATTACCGAAGAAGAATACACGCAGGCTGTTAACGAGCCTTTAGTTTACTGGACCATGCAAGAAACGCAAATGGGCGCTGCGGGCTGGTATATGGAAGAAGTGCGCCGTTTGCTCATTGAGTTTTTTAGTAAAGAAAATATGGAAATCATGGGCATAAAAAGCGACAAGTACGGCGCGGACTATGTGTATGAATCAGGCCTTACCGTGACCACGGCCATGGATCCTGTGCATCAAAAATCTGCCGAGCTTGGCTTGCGTAAAGCTTTAGAAGAATTGGCACGCCGTCAAGGATGGCGCGGGCCTTTACAAAATCTTTTACCAGATCAGCACAAAGGCTTTATAGAAAAGACCGCCTTTAGCCCTTATGACCTTATTGGCGGGGCATGGGTGCGCGGTCTTGTAACTACGGTTACAAAAGACGGTGCTAATGTAGAACTTGGCAAAGGCTATGTGGGACATGTGAGCGTTAAAACCATGTCTTGGGCGCGTAAAGTAAATCCTAAATATATGAATGGATTTAATATTAAAGATGCGCAAAAAGTTTTGCAGGTGGGCGATGTGGTGTGGTTAAACCAGCCGCAAAGCTATGATAAAGAAGTGAAAGAAAAGGGTAAGGTGGTGCTGCAAGAGGCCAGCTATGACCCTGCTTTAGTGAAACAAGGCCAGCCCATAGAGCTTGCCTTGCAGCAAATGCCCGTGGCGCAAGGTGCCATAACCTCCATTGAGCCCATTACCGGCGATGTGGTGGCCTTGGTGGGCGGGTATGAATTTGGCAGTAGCCATTTTAACCGCGCCATACAGAGTATGCGCCAGCCTGGTTCTAGTTTTAAGCCCATTGTATATTCTGCAGCCATTGATAATGGTTTTACGCCGGCTACCATACTGCCCGATGAACCTTTTACTTATATAGATCCCGTAACGCAGCAGGTGTGGACCCCTTCAAATTATGACCATGAGTTTAAAGGCCCCATACCTCTAGCTAAAGCTTTGGCGCAGTCGCGTAAAATTCCTATGATTCGCGTTACTGAATATATGGGTGTGGATAAGGTTATTCAAAGGGCGCAGGCGCTGGGCTTAACACCGGCTTTTCCGCGCTATTTAACGGTAAGTCTGGGCGTTGTGGAGGTGACTCCGCTCAACTTAACTCAAGCCTTTACGGCTTTTGCTAATCAGGGCTGGGCGGCGCGTCCACGTATTATTACTTCTATACGCGACCTAAACGGCAAAGAAATTTATACACAACAGCCAGAGCATTGGCAGGCCATTAGCCCAGAAAATGCGTATATTATGGCTTCTATGTTAAAGAAAGTGGTAGACGGTGGCACAGCTACCAGAGCCAAGGTGCTAGGTAAGCCCATGGCAGGAAAAACCGGCACCACTAATAATGAGCACGATGCGTGGTTTATTGGTTTTACACCGCACTTGGTCACGGGTGTGTATGTGGGCTATGACCAATTGCAACCTCTTGGACGCAAAGAAACAGGCGGCAAAACGGCGCTTCCTGCTTTTGTTGACTATCGTAAGCGGGTAGAATATATGTATCCCCCCGATGACTTTGTGGTGCCTGCCGGCGTCTCAGTTATTGAGGGGCTAGGCTATAAAGATAGCGAACCCTATGAAGGCACTGCATATTTGCCTTCCACCGAAGAAAACCCAGAAAGTTATGCTCCCCATGGTTATGCTCCTGATGGCTATACCCCCGATGGCTATACTCATGATAGCGGGCTTATACCCGAAGGCACCGCTGGAGATTTTGCCCCCGGTACCTCAGCAGAAGACATTTTAAAACAATTGCAATAAGGATAGATTATGCCAGCGTATGGATCATTGGTACTTTTTGTAACCCCTAGGGGAAAAAGATACCTTAAACGTGTGGAAGAAGGCCAAGATTGGCACAGTAACGACGGTATTCTTAATATGGAAGAAGTATCAAAGGCCCCTTATGGAGCGCATTTATACACTTCTATTGGTGTGCCCATTCGCTTGCAAGAGCCGCATCTGCACGACTTGCTTAAAGGCGTGAAAAGACAAACGCAAATCATTTACCCCAAGGATATTGCCTATATTTGCATGCGCCTTGGTGTGGGTGAGGGGCGCACTGTTATTGAAGCTGGTTCTGGCTCTGGCGCTTTGACTGTAGGTATGTCGTGGTTTTCTGGCAAGACAGGGCATGTGCATACCCATGAAGCGCGTGAAGAGTTTCATAAATTGGTACGCCGTAACCTAGAATGGGCAGGCGTTGGCCATAATGTGACCCAGCACCATCGCGATATTGCTGATGGTTTTGCTATAGATAATGCTGATGCGCTCTTTTTAGATGTGCGTACCCCCTGGGATTATCTTGACCATGTGGTGAAAGCTGTGCGCCCTGGTGCTTCTTTAGCCTTTTTACTGCCTACGGTAGATCAAGTGAGCAAGCTTTTGCTCGGCCTTGAGCGTGGGCCTTTTTCCGATGTGGAAGTATGTGAAATTTTTATTCGCCATTGGAAGCCCATCGCCGATAGATTGCGCCCCAATGATCGCATGATTGCGCATACAGGATTTTTGGTCTTTTGTCGCCAGCAAGAACGTAATGAAGACTTTGAGTCCAGAAAGCCTTTGGGCACACGCGAACGCAAGCAAGAAGCCGCTCGCCTTGCCCGTTTAGAATCAGATACCAGAATTGATGATGATAGGGAGTTTGAAGACTAAATCATGAAAAAAGACATTATTTTAGAGGCTGCTGCTCGCCTCTTTGCTCAAAATGGCTATGCGCGTACCTCCACTGTAGCCCTAGCTCAAGAAGCTGGCGTGGCTGAAGGCACAATTTTTCGTCATTTTAAAAGTAAAGAAGATCTCTTTATCGCGCTTATTTTGCGCTTAAAAGAAAGATTATTGCAAGATGTATATCATTACTTAGATATGCAAGAGCATGAAAATGGTATAGATCTTATTAATTCTACCATAAAAGCAGTGTATCTTTTTATGCGCAAAAATAGTGCAGACTTTGCTCTTTTATTGCGTGATGCCCCTGGCTGTTATGGGGAAGCTGACAGTAAAGCCTTTAATAGTGTGCAAAGCCTTTTCGTCTTAATGCATGAGCATTTTCTTAAAGCCATTATACGTGGTCAAGAAGAAGGGTGTATTCGTAAAGAATTACACCCCGGCGATACGGCATGTCTTATAGCTTCGTCTTTAGTAGGGCTTATGCGTTCTGTGCATTTGGGCTTTTTACAGCCCTCAGATCAGATGTTGAAAAACTACTTGTTCTGTAATCGCGCCATGTTAGAAGCAAGATAGACTTTATTTAATAGACATAAAAAAACCTGTATCACGCGATACAGGTTTTTTTTTTGTTAAATTTTACCTGAAAATGTATTTCTAGTGTTTTTATCTGGTCATGAGCTAGTCTAAATTCTTCCCTATAAAATGAATTAGGCGTACCAGCTGATTGGTAAAGCCAGCTTCGTTATCATACCAAACAATGGCTTTCACCAAGTGCTTTTCGCTCACCATGGTGCACATAGAATCTACCACGCCGCCATAGGTGCTACCGGTATAGTCCACAGAAACTAAAGGCTCGTCGCTATAGCCAAGGTGATCTTTAAGATTTGTTTCAGAAGCTTTTTTAAAGGCTGCGTTTACTTCTTCTACGGTACAGGCTTTTTCC
>CAYJND010000022.1:0-21825 GCA_964371565.1 uncultured Desulfovibrionaceae bacterium | reverse complement strand
AAAAAAACAAGTTCAAATAACCGTTGATGCGAAAGAAGTAGAAGCAGCCATCATGGGCGCTGTGGCTTTGTATCGCACCTCTGTGCAAATTGATGGTTTCCGCAAGGGCAAAGTGCCTGCTTCCGTTATTGAAAAGCGTTTTCGTGATAAAATATATGCAGAAGCTAAGCAAGATTTAGTGAATGTTCATATTAATAAAATCGTGACCGAACTTGAAGTGTCTCCAGTATCTGGCATTGACTTTGATGGTAAAGATTTGGTTCGTGATGAAGACTTTGTGTATTCCATCAGCTTTGAAGTATTACCTACCTTTGAAATTCCTTTGTACGAAGGTCTTGAAGTAAATCAAGAAAAGGCCGTAGTGAAAGATGAAGAAGTAGAAGAATTTGTTGAGCGTTTACGTAAAGATCGTGCTGAAATCGTTGTGGCAGAAGGCAATGGTCCTGCTGTGGACGGTCAAGTGGTAGATATTGACTTTGCCGCTTTTGAAGACGGTGTTGCTCTTGAAGGTATTAATGCTCAAAACTTCCAAATGAATTTGGGTGAAGGACAAGCTTTAGAATCTTTTGAAGAACTTGTGAAAAGCGTTGCCCTTGGTGAAACCAAGGAAGGCGAAGTAAAGTTCCCTGATGATTTCTTAGCTTCTGATCTTGCTGGCAAAACCATTACCATGAAAGTAACTGTGCATGCCATTAAAGAGCGTAAGTTGCCTGAATTGAATGAAGAATTTGCTAAGGCCATGGGCCAAGAGAATATGGAATCTTTGCGCCAAGCCTTCATTGATAGCTATGTGCGTAGCCGCAGTAATTTACACAAGGGCACAGCCCAAAAAGAGTTGCTTGATAAGCTTTTAAAGATGGTAGATTTCGAACTTCCTGAGTCCATGGTAGATACCCATGCTCGTTCCATGATTGCCGAAAAGCAAGCTCAGGCTGAAAGACAAGGTCGCACCCTTGAGTCCATGGGTAAAAACATGGAAGAACTTACTCAAGAAGTACGTAAAGAAGCAGAAGATATTACTCGCGCTCAAGTTTTCCTTATGAGTGTTGCTAAAAAAGAAAGCCTTGAAGTTCAAGACCAAGAAGTAGATATGGCTATTTACCAAATGGCACAGCGCAGTGGTCAAGACTTTAAGCAATTAAAAGATGATTATGTGAACTCTGGTTCTGTTTTCATTTTACGTGATCGTATGTTAGCAGATAAAGCTATGGAAGCCATTTATGCCAAGGCTAAAGTGACGGAAGTAGAAACTGCTCAAGCTAGCGAAAAATAAGCTGCGGGCTAAGCATATAAAGATGCTTGCCACCATACGGCATATTTCTTAACTATAAACCCTGCGCCAAGATTTATATAAACTTGGTGCAGGGATTTTCCCTTTTTTTGAGATTTGGAGGTTATCATGGTTGCCATCCCTATGGTCATAGAAACAACAGGCCGTTCTGAACGCGCCTATGACATTTATTCCCGTCTGTTAAAAGACCGTATTGTCCTCTTGGGTACAGAGGTAAATGCGCATGTTTCCTCACTTATTTGTGCTCAATTGCTTTTTTTAGAGTCTCAAGATCCTGATAAAGAGATTTATCTTTATATCAATTCTCCTGGTGGCTCTGTAACAGCTGGTTTAGCTATTTTTGATACCATGAACTACATTACCTGCCCTGTGGCCACGGTGTGTATGGGGCAAGCTGCTAGCATGGGCGCTTTTTTATTGGCTGCTGGGCAAAAGGGTATGCGTTATTCTTTACCTAATAGCCAAATCATGATTCACCAACCCCTTGGTGGCTCAAGCGGACAAGTAACAGATTTAGAAATTCGTACCAAAGAATCTTTACGTTTAAAAAAGAACTTAAACGAAATTCTTGCTAAAAATACAGGTCAAACTTACAAAGCCATGGTGCAAGCCACCGATCGCGATAACTTTATGACGCCTCTTGAAGCCATGAAGTTTGGTCTTGTGGATAGAGTTATCACCTCGCGCCTTGATCTTGCGGACTTGACGGAAGAGCAAGAGGGTAGTACGTCAGACGAAGACTAGGTGTGGTTTTATCCATATATTTATGGATACAGTATACTTTAAAATTCATGCTTTATGGCGTATGCGTTTTATGTTGCAGAGCCACAGCATTGAGGATTGAATATGGCAAAAAATACTCCCCCATCATCAGATGTATGCTGCTCTTTTTGCGGAAAGAGTGAATACAGTGTAAAAAATCTTATCGTGCAAGGTGATGTGCGCATTTGTGATCAATGCGTAGGCATTTGTAACGATATTATTGCTCAGCAAAATATTTCTGAAGTGCAAGATGATGGTATCTTACTTACACCACAAGAAATTAAAGATCGCTTGGACGAATATGTTATAGGACAAAATGAAGCCAAGAAAATTTTATCTGTGGCTGTGCATAATCACTATAAGCGTGTCTTTCATGCCGAGGCCATTGGTAATGAAGTAGAGCTTGAAAAGAGTAATATTCTTTTGGTTGGCCCTTCAGGTAGCGGTAAAACGCTTCTTGCTAAGACGTTAGCTCGCACTTTAAAGGTGCCTTTTGCCATTGCTGATGCTACCACCTTAACCGAAGCTGGTTATGTGGGCGAAGATGTGGAAAATATTTTAGTACAGCTTTTGCAAAATGCTGACTATAATATTGAAGCTGCCAGCAAAGGTATTATTTATATTGACGAAATTGATAAAATTTCGCGTAAAGGCGATGGGCCTTCTATCACTCGTGATGTATCCGGTGAAGGGGTACAGCAAGCATTACTAAAAATTATTGAAGGTACCGAAGCTAATATTCCTCCCAAGGGCGGACGTAAGCATCCTCAGCAAGAGTTTATTCGCATGGATACTAGCAATATACTCTTTATTGTAGGCGGCGCCTTTGTGGGCCTTGATAAAATTGTAGGACAGCGCATGAGTGGTGGCTCCATGGGCTTTGGTGGTAAACCACGTACCACTCAAGATATGGAACTTTCTAAGCTTATGGATGAATTACATCCGGCTGACCTTGTAAAATTTGGTCTTATTCCTGAATTTGTGGGTCGTATTCCGGTCTTTACCCATGTAGATGATTTAGAAGTAGATGACCTTGTGACTATTTTGACTGAACCCAAAAATGCTTTGGTTCGTCAATACCAAAAGCTTTTTGAGCTAGAAAATGTGTCCCTACGCTTTACAAGCAATGCTTTACGTGCCATTGCAGAAAAATCCATCGAGCGCAAAACTGGTGCTCGTGGACTTCGCAATGTTATGGAAAAAAGCATGTTAAACATCATGTTTAATTTGCCCACTATGACTAATGTACGTGAATGCCTTATTAATAAAGCCGTTATTGAAAAGGGTAGAGACCCAGTACTACTTTATGAAAATGAAGATAGTTCTGGCGAACAAGCCGCATCTTAAATAGTGTTTGAGCTCTACCCTTAGTAGGGCTCAAATTTTTTATATATCAGGTACATATTTTCTGTATCTGCGCATAATAGTATATTTTCCTTGTATAAGGAGTTTTTATGGGTGAAAATTCATCTTTTACATATAAGCATGATGAAAATTACGGTTCTGATGCCATAGATTTGACCTTACCGCTCATGTCCATTCGTGATGTGGTTATGTTTCCCCGCGCCATTATGCCACTTTTCGTGGGACGCGATGCTTCTATTCGCGCCATTGAGGCTGGTCATGGGGACTTTGACAAAAAGATTTTCCTTGTGGCGCAACGTGAGCCAGGTACAGAAAAGCCAGAAGCTGACGAGCTGTATCCTGTGGGGGTTGTAAGTCGCATTTTACAAATTTTACGTTTGCCTGACGGTACCATTAAAGTGCTTTTTGAAGGCTTATACCGCGCCACTTGGCAAGGTATTAACGACGAACAACCCTTTGGGGATCAATCTTATTCTTGCGTGCGCACTTTTGCTTGTGAAGAGCAACATGATACATCTGAAGAAGCGCGTATTGTGGCTAAGGCTGTGCACGAAGCCTTGCAAGAATACAGCAAGATAAATAAGAAAATGACCCAAGAAATGCTTGCGGCCATGAATACTTTGCGTGATGCAGGAAAATTAGCCGATGCCATTATTCCGCATTTAAAAGCAGAGTATCGCAAAAAGCAAGAAGCTTTAGAATTAGAAAATCCTTTAGAGCGCCTTGAAAAAGCTTATGAATTTTTGCAAGAAGAAATAGCCTTATCTTCTGTGGAAAAACGCATTAAGGGGCGCGTGCGCACACAAATGGAGCGCAATCAACGCGATTACTACTTAAATGAGCAGATTAAGGCCATTAATAAAGAAATGGGGCGCGATGATGATCCGCAGGCTGAGCTTGTGGAAATGGAGCAAAAGTTCAACGAGCGTCCCATGCCCGAAGAAGCTAGAGAAAAGGCTTTGCATTCTTTGCGTAAACTTAAAGGTATGTCTACCTCTTCTGCAGAATATACGGTTTTGCGTAACTATGTAGACTGGCTTATGGATTTGCCATGGAATACCATGAAAGATGTGGACATGGATATTCAGCGTGCTCGCGAAATTCTTGATAATGATCACTTTGGCCTTGAAAAACCTAAAGAACGCATTTTAGAATATTTAGCAGTACAAAAATTATCTGGCGCTTTGAAAGGCCCCATTTTATGCTTAGTGGGCCCTCCTGGGGTTGGTAAAACATCCCTTGCTAAATCTGTGGCTGCGGCTACGGGGCGCGATTTTGTGCGTCTTTCATTGGGCGGCGTGCGCGATGAAGCTGAAATTCGCGGTCATAGACGTACTTATGTGGGAGCTTTGCCAGGTAAAATTTTACAATCTTTAAAGCGTGTAAAATTTAATAATCCGCTTTTTTGTCTTGATGAAATTGATAAAATGAGCGCAGATTTTCGTGGCGACCCAGCGGCGGCTTTGTTAGAAGTGCTTGATCCAGAACAAAATAATACTTTCATGGATCACTATTTAGATTTGGATTATGATTTATCCAAAATCTTTTTTATTACCACAGCTAACTCTTTGCATACTATTCCTGTGCCATTACAGGATCGTATGGAAATTATTGAATTAAATAGTTACTTGGAAACAGAAAAACTGCACATTGCACGTCAGTTCCTTATGCCAAAGCAAGTGGAAGAACATGGTCTTGAAGCAGATAATATTTCTTTGAGAGACGATGCTATTATTCAAATTATCCGTAATTATACGCGCGAAGCCGGTGTACGTAACCTTGAGCGTGAGCTGGCTGCCTTATGCCGTAAAACAGCCATCCGTTTAGTAGAAAGCGATGATATGAATATGTGCGTTGATATTGATACGCCGCAATTGGCTGATCTTTTGGGTGTAAAGAAATACCGTCATGATGAGCGCGAAAAAGAAGCACAAGTAGGTGTTTGTATAGGACTTGCCTATAACCAGCGCGGTGGTGATATACTTATGGTGGAAACCAGTCTTATGCCTGGTTCTGGGCATGTTTCTACCACGGGGCAATTGGGCGATGTGATGACCGAATCTGCCAAGGCGGCACTTTCTTATGTGCGTTCGCGCTCAGATATACTTGGTCTTTCACCGCGTTTTTATCGTAAGGTAGATATTCACGTGCACGTGCCATCTGGCGCCACACCTAAGGACGGCCCTTCCGCTGGTATTACCCTTGCCACCTCTATTACTTCGGCGCTGTTAGGTATTCCTGTACGCAATGATGTGGGTATGACAGGGGAAATTTCTTTGCGTGGTCGTGTACTGCCCATTGGTGGCTTACGCGAAAAGCTTTTAGCAGCGCGTCGTTCAGGTCTATCTAAGGTTATTATACCTAAGGATAATGAAAAAGACTTGAAAGAAGTACCAGAAGAAGTTTTGCAAGATTTAGAAATTGTTTTTGTGGAGCATGTGGATGAGGTTTTACCTCATGCTCTTGCTGCCACACCGGAAGAGATATTTAGTGGTCGTAGTCATGCCACGCCTTTATATTTGTCTTTGCGCAGAGATAAAGGAGAAAGCTCTTCGGAAAAAACGCATTAAACGTGTAATAAAAAATATTACAGGCATGGACAGTAATGTTCATGCCTTTTTTTGTTAGAGCAAAAAGCCTTTCTTGCATAAATGGCGTGCTTTTAGTATTTCATAGCTATGCAATATGTTGTAAGTGCTTGTTTGGCAGGGGAGGCCTGTCGCTATGATGGCAGAGATAATCTTTGTGTAGCTGTGCAAACGTTAGTAGCTCAAGGTAATGCTTTGCCTGTGTGTCCTGAAGTTTTAGGCGGTTTACCAACGCCACGCATGGCTTGTGAGCTATGCCCTGCTGTTTTGGGAGGCTATGCGCCTTTGCAAAAAAAAGTGTTTAATAGATGTGGGCAAGATATGACCGATGCCTTTGTGCTAGGTGCACGGAAGGCCTTACATTTGGCTCAAGAGGCAGGATGCACGGCGGCTATCATAAAAAGCCGCTCACCTTCATGTGGTGCTTTGGCTGTGTATGATGGAACTTTTTCTAAAAAACTTGTGGCAGGCCAAGGTGTTTGGGCTCATATGTTATCCGAGGCTGGTTTTACTCTTTATACAGAAGAAAAATTACCCCTTTTTCTAAAATAAAATTAATAAGGATATACTGTTATGGGTAAGGTTACTGTGCTTGATGCACAAAGTCTTAATACCTATTTTCGTGAAAGTGACTCTTTTGCCACTGGACTTGATATTAGTATTACTGCCATACATGAATGGGGTGCAGAGGCAACCATGCCTTTAACCTCTGGGCATCGTAATGGCTTGGGGCACGCCCATGGCGGTGCCATATATTCCCTGGTGGATATGGCTTTCGCCGCCGCCGCACATGCCTCGGGTACTTTTTTTGTAACAGCTCAATCTTCCGTATCGTATTTGGAACCAGGGCGTATTGGACCTTTACGGGCTGTGGCGAAAAAGGTACGTGTGGGTAAAACCTTAGGCACATATGATGTGCGCGTGTATGATAGTGATGAGAGCCTTGTAGCCATTGCTACCATGACTGGCTATAATACTCATGTTGGAATACAAAATATTCTTAAAAGTTAAATAAGCCACAAACCTAAACCTCATATATAAGGAGTGCATGTATGCTACCAAGATTGTTGATTCTACTACTTGCTACCATGGTACTCAGCGCCTGTGCTACCGATCAAAGTGAAAAACAAGCCCAAGAGCCATGGCCACCTTATTCACAAGTGCGTTTAAAGCAGGCTATGGAAGATTGTAAAGAGGATGCAGATTCCATAGTTGATCCTCCTCGTAATAGCGCTAATCTTCAATGGGACAATTATTTTACCATGTGCATGAAAACACGTTATGGATATAGCTCTCAAGAAATCCGCAAAATGCGTTATTAATCCATGAAAAATGATGTTAATGAGGTGTTATATGCCATAGCACCTCATTAACAAAGCTAGACTTGTGATACATAATCTGCTATCTTTTTGAAAGAAATTGTAGCCACTTATTTCTGTACGTTGTTTTATCAGGAGAAGTGTTTTTCCTGTGTTATCAATATATTGATACAATTTTTTTACGCAAGTGAGCAAATATGTTGCAACCTGACTCATCTGAACTGGGTAAATCATATAATATTGCGGATTTTTTCTCCATGACTGAAGGCAAAAGCATGGGGAATCTTCCTGTTAGTTTAAGCGAAAACACTTTTGAACGAGTACGTACCTTTGTATTAAATGGTATGGTCTGTCTTTGCACAGGCATGAGCTTTGTTATGAACTTGCTAGAAGGTGGAAGTGTTTTTGTTTATCCACTTTTATTTTTGCTTTTAACAAGTCTTGTAACTTTTTTTTGTTTAATTACAGAAAAATGTAAAGATATATATATATCTGTTTTTTTATGGATTATTTTAATGTTACTAGGGCTTTTTATCGTTATTTTCGATAGTAGCTTTAACCATAGATCGTTATTATGGATTAATATTTTTCCCCCCATTTGTATTTTGACCATGGGTTTGCGTATGGGCAGTATTTTATACTTGTCCTTTTTAGCTGTACTCATGATGCTTTTCTTTACTCCTCTTAAAAATGTTTTAACAAATCCTATTGATTTTGGTACACAGTTACGGCTTTTGATTTGCATGACTAGCAGTTTTATCCTTGTGGCCTGCATCGAATATGCACGTTCAAGAACATATAAGGCTTTGCAAAATGCTGTTATGCACATCGGGCAAACCTCGCTTACCGATGCTTTAACAGGTCTTGGTAATAGACGTTATTTTGATAAATTTTTAGAATGGATTATGGCTAATGCGCGCCGTACTGAGCAGCCTTATGCTATTGTGCTTTTAGATATAGATCATTTTAAACGCGTCAATGATACCTTTGGTCACGACCTTGGTGATGAAGTGCTTAAACATTTAGCTACTGAATTAAAAAAGCAAATTCGTACAGCGGATATGCTTTTTCGTTGGGGCGGCGAAGAATTTGTTATTGTGATGCCCCACTGTTCGGCTGTAGAAGCAGAAATTGCCGCCGAGCGCTTCAGGGCGCATATTCAAAGTACCCCATATTCTTTTGGTTCAGAAAAATTATACATTACCATCAGTTTAGGTATTTATGCAGGGCTGGAAAGTGATGATATTAAGCTGCCCATGTCCATTGCTGATCAATGCCTATATAAAGCCAAGTCTGGCGGCAGAAATATGTTTTTTATTAACAGTTAAAAAATTCCATAAGGAGAAAATTTATGATTCGCGGAAAATACTTATTACTGGCTCTTTCTATGATGTTGTTGGGTGCTTGTGCTGCTAAAGAGGGTAGCATGATTGCTACAGATATTGAATCTGCAAGAGCTGAATGCTTTGAACAAGCGCAAGATATGACCAATTCTACCATTGATCCACTTAATCCTGTTACTAATGATTATTTTAAACTTTGTATGCGTACTCGCTATAATTATACCGATGAGCAATTGGTTAGCATTTGGGGTGCACAAAAATAATTTTGTTGTGCTTTTTTTAAGAAAAATCCCTTCAGTCTTTGTGACAGAAGGGATTTTTTTTACCACCAAAGTTGGGGATATTTTTTTCGACCTGTGGCATAGCTTAAAAATGCCCCAAAGCCAACCACTATACTTGCGCCTAAAAGGCAAGGTATTAAAGCATAGGTATAGCCAAGGTTTTTTATGGAGGTATCGCCCACCACAGCTAAAAGGGCAGAAGCCCCCCCAGGCGGGTGTAGTGTTTTTGTAATGGTCATAAGAAAAATAGCTAAAGAAACAGAGGTGCACGCTGCTAAAGTGGGATAGGCAGAGAGTAAAAGCTGACAGGTAACGCCGGCAATGGCAGATATGAATTGCCCACCCATAACATTGCGCGGTTGCGCTAAAGGTGAGCTGGGCGCACCAAAGACAAGCACCGCAGATGCACCAAAAGAGGCCATAAGTAAATCAATATCGTGAGCTTGAAAATAGTAATTATCTAAGAGCACAATACACAAAAGACATATGGATGAGCCCACCCATGCCCAAAAAGCATCAGCAAATTTATGATGCTTTTCCATAAATTCTTTATAAATAAATCTTGGTTTCATGTAAGAACTCGTGGGTATATAAAAGTAGAGCGCCCTATGAGGGCGCTTTATTTTTTATGATGTTTTAAGAAGTTTTTGCACTGAGTGGCTATATTTTTGTGCCGCTTGTACTTCAAAGTCTTCAATACTTTGTTTCAGCCGTAGCAAATCTTGCTCTGCTGGAGTATCATGTAAACGTTCCAGCAAGTAGGCTACTGTATCTGTGGCATGAGCCCAATCTTCTTCCATATGCAGTATGGCTTTATCAAGTACGTGTCTTGCATGTTCTCGCTCTGCCATATTTAAGCAATCTTCAATGTTAGTAGAAGTTTTAACTTCTACTTCGGTAAAGGATGATCCAAAACATTCGTGAATGGCATTTACCGTTTCTGTGAGGCGTACAACTAAAGTGCGCAACAAAGGTGAAGTCATGGCAGGGGAGTTTTTAATAGCTTTTTCAAGGCTTTCTGCTGCACTTGAAAGAGCTTCTGCACCAAGGTTTGCTGCAATACCGCGAATGGTGTGCGCGTGACGTACCGCTGTATCTAAATCATTGTTTTGTATACATTCACTAATGTCTTTATTAATAGTGGCATATCTGTCGGCAAATTTTCTGAGTAAGTTAATATATAAAGACTCATTACCCGCCACAGCGGCAAGGCCCTTTTCAAGGTTAAAACCACTTAGACTATTGGGAAGTTTTTCACGGCGAACCATAGCTTCTTCGCTGGCAGGACTTTCTTTTTTAGTCTGCGCAGTTAATGTTGCTGATGCTGGTAGCAAAGATGTTATGGTAGCAAAAAGAGCCATGGGCTCAAGAGGCTTTGTTAAGTGTGCATTCATGCCAGCAGAAAGTGATGTTTCTTTATCATCGGCCATGCCGTGGGCTGTCATGGCAATAATAGGCATTTTATGACCGGCAGCGCGTATGTTTTTAGTAGCTTCAAGTCCGTCCATTATGGGCATTTGAATATCCATAAGTACGAGACTATATTTAGTTTTTTCTACCGCATCCACAGCTTCTTGGCCGTTGTTGGCTATATCTACTGTATATTCTGCAGAAGTAAGTACTTCATAGGCAATTTCTTGGTTGATTTCATTATCTTCTACCAAGAGAATGCGCACCTCTCCTTGTTCTTCCTGCTCTGTTGCTTGGCTCGCCTCTAAAGCTAAGCGCTCTTGCTGCGCTTCGTAGGCTTTAACCATGGGGGTGTAAAACTCTTCTGTGGTGGCAGGTGTTTGCACTAAGGCAAAAAAGCCTGCTTCTTCAGCTAGTTTTTGCACTTCGTCTAGCTTATAATCAGAAATAAGCAAACTTAAGGGGATAGGATGATCAAGGGGAAGCTTGTTGATATATTCTGCAGCTTCAATACCATCAATGCCAGGCGTTTGCCACGCCATAATTGCAAAGTTAAATGGTGCATCGTCACCATCTGCAGCGGCAATCATTTTTACAGCTTTTTCTGCATCATCAATGCTTTCTACGGTCATGCCAAAATTATTCATAATGTTGGCAGTAACTTGTTGACGCAGTGAGATATGATCTACCACTAGCACCTTGGTGCCTTGTAAGGGGCCTTCTTTGTAAAGAGCCGATTCCTCAGCTTGGGGCAAGGGCAGGGTGACAGTAAAAATACTGCCTCCTTGAGAGCTTTGAGTATTGGGGCCTACGCTAATATTTCCCTTCATATGCTGCACCAATTGGGCACAAGTAGAAAGGCCAAGCCCAGCACCTCCAAAGGTACGTGTATGAGAGTTGTCCACTTGCATAAAGGGCTCAAAAATCTTTTGTTCAAAGCCCTCGGCAATGCCTATACCTGTATCGAGTATGGAAAAACGAACTAAATTTGCCCCTAGATCAGCCATATCTACATGAATTTGTACACTGCCAGTGGAAGTAAACTTCACGGCATTATTGGCAATATTTAGTAAGACTTGCGAGATACGAATGGCATCACCCATAACAATAGGTGGCACATCAGCAGCGGTATTTACACGAAAAGAAAGCCCTTTTTCTTGGCAACGCAACTGTATAGGCTTGGATATATTGTCAAGCAAGGTATCCATTTGAAAAGGCAGGTTTTGCAATTCAAGCGAGCCGTCTTCTGTGGTTGTATAGTCTAGAATACTTTGAAAAGTTTGCAAAAGATTTTGTGCAGAATCAATAATAGTCGTAAGATATTTACGCTGCTGATCATCAAGTCTGGTTTGTTGAAATAAAAAACCAAGTCCAATGATGGCGTTAATAGGTGTACGAACCTCATGGCTGATTTTCGCTAAAAAATTTTCTTGCATACGAAACCCTTTATACTAGCGTAAAAGAGAGAATGTTCTTTGTATCTATTTTACTTTTATACTTTTAATGTACTGTTGTGCCATGTATAAACTGCTCTTGAGTTTATGTCTACTAAGCTAAAACACTATAGCATACAGCAGGGGCTAAGGAAAATGCCTTAGCATTAATGCTGGCAATGGCTGCTTGCATGGAAGAAGCTTTGGCTGTATGCGTCATAAATATAAGCGGTACTATACCATCTTCTTCTGGTTTTTGAATGACTTGTGCAATGCTAATGTCTTGTGCTGCCATAATTCCAGCAATGTCACGTAATACACCGGAAGCATCGTTAACCATAATGCGTAAATAATAGCTAGATGTGGCATCACTTGGAGCCAAAATTTTTGCACGTTCAAGCACTTGTTTTACAAAACCAGTATTGTTTGGTTTAGCATTACGTGCAATGGTAACAAGGTCGCCTACCACAGCAGAAGCTGTGGGCATGTCGCCAGCGCCTCTACCGTGCAAAAAGAGTGAGCCTACGGCATTGCCTTCTACACGAATGGCATTGTAAGATCCGCCTACGCTTGCCATAAGAAATCTGTGATGCACAAGGGTTGGGAAAACCCCTGCTTCAATGGCGCCATCAACACAACGCGCTTGAGCGAGCAATTTTATGCGATAGCCAAACTCTCTGGCAATGGCTATATCCATTTTATCCATATTTCTAATGCCATAAACGGGCATTTCTGCATAGGGGTATTCTACGCCATATGCTAAACGTATAAGTAAAACCAATTTGTGCGCGGCGTCGTGCCCGTCAATGTCCAAGGTTGGGTCTGCCTCAGCAAAGCCTAACTCTTGCGCTGCTTGAAGGGCTGTATCAAAATCAAGACCCTCCGTGGTCATTTCAGAAAGAATGTAATTGCTGGTGCCATTAAGTATACCAATAAAAGATTGAATACTGTTGCCAGCAAGGCTTTCTTTTAATGTTTGCACAATGGGTATACCCCCAGCAACGCTAGCTTCATAAAGCAAGGCTAGACCTTTGGCCTCTGCTTTACGAAAAAGCTCTTCACCTGCTTCGGCCAAAAGGGCTTTATTGGCGGTGATAACATGTTTTCCCATGTCTAAAGCCCGTGAAATAAGAGCGCCAGGGGCTTCTATGCCACCCATAAGTTCTAAAATTACGTCAATTTCCGGATCGTCGGTAAGGTCAGAAACTTGTGTCGTTAACTTGGCAGTGTTAGGAATGGGGCAATTTCTGCTTTTATTACTGTCACGTACCAAGATGGTTTTGACTACCAAGGGTCTACCAATACGCTGGGTGATAAGCTGTGCACTTTCTTCAAGGGTGCGTACAACACCTGTACCTACAGTGCCATAACCAGCAATACCGATGGTGAGTGGAGAATTGTTTTGCATAATTTAGTAAAGGCCTTCTGGATGTTTTATGTGTTATTTTACATGCATTTTTAAAAGTATCTTTTTCTTCTTATTAGCGTGCTTACTCTAACGTTATTTGCGCCTTTCGTAAACCTAGAAAATGCCCTTTCTGAAAAAAAATAACGGCATGGAATAAGGTGTGATTTTTAGGGACAAAACTCTTAGTAAGACCATTTATGTAGAAGTAATATTTGACAAGCTGGTAGAAAAAAGAGTAGTTTTTAGTCTCTTAAAAAATACTTAGCTTTCTGTTCTGATATTTTATCTATATAATTACAAGTTATTAGGTAGGGATTACCATGCATGAAATGCCTACTATGCCTCTGGGGCAAAGCTCACAGCAGGCAACACTTTTCAATATTTTTACGCGTCTTTCAACGCTTATGATGCATGTGGACGATGAGGCAAGCTTTATGCAAACTGCCTTGTCAGACATGGGGCAGTCTTTTGACGTGAGCCGTGTTTATACCTACAGTTTACATGGCTCTGTGTGGACCCATACTTATGAATGGACAGCCTCTCATGTCTCTTGTGGGCAAGAGCGATTGCCGTTTATTGATATGGCTTCCATGCATGAAGATAGTATTTTACCACAACTTGCTAAGGGGAAAACCTTTAGTATAGACGATGCCGCTCAGATTGAAGACTCTTTTGTGCGTAGGGCGTTAGCTGAGCAAAATGTTATGTCTTTGGTGGCATTTCCTTTTTTTTATAAAGGAAATGTTGTAGGCCTTTTAGGCTTTGATCAGTGTAAAGACGTGCCACAATGGGCAAGTAAGCACCTGGAAGTTGTTATTGCTCTAGGTTCTTTAATGAATACTGCCTATGCCTATTATGCCGGAAAGCGCTTTTTGCAACAAAAACGCACGCAATTACAAGCTCTTTTTGACTCTATGCCCATGCCCATTTATGTATCTGATTGTGAAGATTATTCAGTATATTTTTGTAATAAAGTTATTCATGATAATTTTGACACCTCTGATATAGAAAATAAAAAATGTCACGAAGTTTTTCAAAATCTTGATACGCCTTGTCCTTTTTGTACCAATGCGTCTTTAAAGCCCGGTGCCCCGCCTTATGTATGGCATCATCGCAATGAATTAGTTGGTTTAGACTATAAGGTCGTAGATAGTTTAGCCACGTGGGAAGGCAAGGAAAATGCTCGATTTTCTATAGCTCTTGATATTACAGAAAGTTTACGCTTGCAAAGAGAGCATGTGCTTGATTGTGAAGCCAACGTGGCTAGAGGGCGTTTTGTGGCTAATATGAGCCATGAGTTACGTACCCCTTTAAACGGTATTATTGGCTTAACGCACCTGGCATCTAAAGCTAACAAAGATCCCGTGGTGGATGATTATTTGCGTAAAATTCAGTTTTCTTCCAACAATTTACTGAGTGTTATTAATGAAACGTTGGATTTGTCTGATATGGCAGCGCAAAATATTATCTTAGAAAACAATCCTTTTTCCATAGAGGATGTTTTGCGTGGGGCTGAGGCTTTATTGCAAACAGAGGTGGATCGAAAAGGTATTGGTCTTCATGTGATATGTGAAAAAGGTATACCGTATATGCTTATGGGGGATGCGCAACGTCTGGCACAAGTGGTGCTTAATCTTACTTCCAATGCGGTAAAGTTTACTTCTGAAGGTTCTGTGACACTAAAAGTGCAACTCTGTGCCCCCTTAGATGGTAAAGAAGAACATGCGCATAAAGTTTGGCTGCGTCTTGATGTAGCTGATACTGGTATAGGCATTTCAAAAGAACAATCTCAAAAGCTTTTCCAAGAATACTCTCAGGTAGACTCTTCTACGTCTCGTAACTTTGGCGGTACAGGCCTTGGGCTTGTTATTAGCAAAAAGTTTGTGGAACTTATGGGCGGTGAAATATCCGTGCATGGTGAACCTCATAAAGGTACTACTTTTTCTTGTATTTTTCCTTTAGCTTTATGTCATGCACATACGGACTCTACACAAAGTGAAGATGAAGTAGAAGAAAATTCTGTAAAGTTTGATATTTCTGGTGCTAAAGTTTTATTGGTTGAAGATAATACCATTAACGCACTTATAGCTTGTGAAGTGCTTATGTCTTATGGTTGTGTGGTTAAAAATGTAGAAAATGGACGCGAAGCCATTCAAGCTTTGGAAAATGAGGCCTTTGATATTGTGCTTATGGATATTCAAATGCCTATTATGGATGGCCTGCAAGCTACAAAGTTTATTCGCAGTATTCGTCGCTTTGATCATATACCCATTGTGGCCATGACAGCTCATGCAATGGTGCAAGATTATGAAAAAAGCTTAGAGGCAGGCATGCAGGCGCATGTAACAAAACCCTTTTCTCCCGAAGAATTATGTGAAACTGTGCATAAATTTATTTCACAAGACTTTTGCTTTTCACCTGTGCAATTGTAAGTTTTATGTATTAGGAAAAAAAACATGAATACACGTACACAAATTAAGGCTGGACAGCGCCTTAGTGCTATTGATTTGTATTTGCTCTTGTCTGAAAATATAGTCAATATGCCCGATGAAGAAAGCTTTATGCAAGAAGCTTTGGCGCATATTGGCACCACTTTTCAGGCGAGCCGTGTGTACGTTTTTGACTATAGAAAACCGTGTTGGTACAATACATTTGAGTGGGTTAAGCCTGGCACTCATTCTGTGCAGCATCTTTTTCAAGGTGTTGTTTTAGAATATATTGAACAATTAGAAGCCACCATGGAAACTTTTTTTTCTGGAAAATTAAAAGTTATTGAACATATAGATAAAATATCCCCTGAAGAAAGAGAATTTTTTGCAGAACAAGGTATAGTGAGTATGATTGCTATTCCAATGTTTTATGCAGGTGAGTTTATGGGGATTTTTGGCATAGATCAATGCGAAGAAATACCTCATTGGGTTGCTGAAAATGTAAACCATGGGGCATTTGCTCAATAATGCTAAAGCTCACTATAGAGCTCAGGAAGTTTTGCAAAAAGAAGAAAAAATTGCAAAGCAAATGCTAGATGCCTTGCCCATTCCATTTTATGTAGCAAACCCCGAAACCTATGAGCTTATTTTATATAATAAGGCTTTTGAAAATTTTGTAGGTAGCGAACGTCTTGGTCAGGAAAAATGTTATAGCATACTGCATGACTTTACAGAGCCTTGTGCTTTTTGCGGTATTTCGCAAATGCACCAAGGCGAAAAGACCAAGATTTGGCAGCATCATAATGAAATGTTTAAGACAGATTTTACTATCATAGCCAATAGAATTTCTTGGGGGCATGTGGAAAATGCTCATGCTGTGGCTTTTGTGGATATTACAGATGCTTTGCATATTCAACGTGAACAGGTACTTGAGCGTGAAGCTGCCAAGATGAAAGCGCGTTTTTTAGCCAATATGAGCCATGAACTGCGCACCCCTGTTAATGGTATAATGGGCATTACACGTTTGGCCTTAAAACATAGCACTAACGATCACGTTTTAGAATATTTAGATAAAATACAATTTTCTTCTCAAGTATTACTTACGGTTATTAACAATGTTTTAGATTTTTTAAAAATTGATGCTGGAAAAATGGACTTAGAGCAATGTGACTTTCATGTACAAGAAATTTTTCAGCGTTTAGAAAAAAACTTTCGCTGTCAAGCTGAGGCCAAGGGGCTAGCCTTACATTTCTTTCCCTCACACGCTATTCCTCCAGTTTTACAAGGTGATTCCATGCGCTTTTTGCAAATTTTAGAAAATTTGCTTTCAAACGCTATAAAATTTACCGATGAAGGGCATATTTGTGTAGAGTGTAGTGGCAAGCTTAGTGAAGATGGTCATACATGTCTTGTGAGTGTGCAAGTAAATGATACCGGTCTTGGAATGACTGAGGAGCATGTGGAACAACTCTACAATATTTTCTTTAAAGTAGATCAGTCCCTAACTCGTCATCAAAGTGGCGCTGGTGTGGGCTTACCCTTGGTGCAGGGTTTGTTAAAGCTTATGAATGGCGAGCTTAAAGTCTTTAGCGAACTTGGCAAAGGCTCTGTCTTTACTTGTACCATTCCCTTTTTAGTGGGGGATGAAGCGTTGTGTACTTCCAGTGCAGATAGCGAAAGTGCTTTGTCTACCATACCTGATCAAGGCTCCTTACAAGGTGTGCACGTATTACTTGCAGAAGATAATGCCATCAATGCCCTTATTGCCACAGAACTTTTAGAAAGCTTTGGATGCACTGTAGATGTGGCTGAAGATGGGCAGCAAGTGTTAGAACTTTTAGAACAAAAGCAGTATGATATTGTTTTGATGGATTTAGAAATGCCGCGTATGAATGGAGTTGAAGCTACCAAGAGAATTCGCCAAGAAGTGAAATTTTCCAGCATACCTATTGTGGCTATGTCAGCCCATAGTGCGCAAGATATGAGAAATAATGAAGAGTTAAAAGGCATGCAAGAATATATAAGCAAACCCTTTGATCCAGAGTATGTGCAAAAACTTTTGTACATATATACTCGAGGGGAAAAGAAAAACTTTTCTGCAACATAAGGTAATTATGAAAAAAATACTTTATTTAGTAGGGGCTCGAGGTTGTGGTAAAAGTACTATAGGGCGTAAGGTAGCAGAATTTTTAACATGGTCCTTTATGGATACAGATGCTGTAGTGCAAGCACGAGCGGGGTGTTCTATAGAGAAAATGGTACAAGAGCAAGGTTGGCCTGCTTTTCGAGCCGCCGAAAGCAGGGCTTTGCACGCGTGCACTGAAGAAGCAAAAGATTTTCCCCTGGTTATAGCCACAGGGGGAGGCATGGTGCTAGCAGAAGAAAATCGCTCTTTTATGCGTGAAAATGGTTTGGTATTTTTTTTACATGTGCCGGTACCTCTCTTGGTACAGCGTTTATGCCATGCGCCACAAATAGCGCAGCGCCCCTCCCTTACCGGACAAGACATACAAGCCGAAGTAGAAACAGTGGTTATGGAGCGTTTGCCCTTGTATAAAGAGTGTGCTCATACTATTGTGGATGGTTCTGTTCCCATTGCCGAAGTAACAAAAAACATATACACTGTCGCGCTGAAACATTTTGGTCTTTAGTTTTTCGTAGCATAAGGAATTTTTATGACAGGTAGCAGCATAGGGCAGGTATTTCGCCTTACCACTTTTGGAGAATCTCATGGTGTAGGGCTTGGCGGTATTGTGGACGGTTGTCCGGCTGGCATTTCTTTAGATGAAGCATTTATTCAAGAGCGTCTCAATAAACGCAGACCAGGCGGATTGAGCGGTTCGCATGCCCTTGCCGGAACAAAACGCCAGGAAAAAGACAGCGTTGCTTTGCTTTCTGGTGTTTTTGAGGGAAAAAGCACAGGAAGCCCCATAGCTTTTGTGGTGTATAATGAAGACCAACGCTCTAAAGATTATGGTGACTTAGCCACTACCTATCGTCCCGGACATGCTGATATAAGTTATGATGCCAAATACGGAAGCAGAGACTATCGCGGGGGCGGTAGATCGTCTGGGCGTGAAACTTTATCTCGCGTAGCGGGGGGGGCCATTGCAGAGGCTCTTTTGGCCACAGTGGGTATTGAAATTTATGCCGCAACTGTAGAAGTGGGCGGTATTGGCTTGCAGCATATAAACCCTGCTGTAAGTATAGATATGCTAGGGGCGGAGCAGCGTGCTTTTTTTGCTGCCCACGATGCTTTTATAAGCCCTTGGGAAGAGAGGGTAAGTGCTGTGCGTGGCGCAGGGGATACCCTTGGCGGTATTGTGCGCATAGAGGCGCGCCATGTGCCTGCGGGCTTAGGTGAGCCTGTTTTTCAAAAGCTAGATGCCATGCTAGCGGCGGCGCTTATGAGTGTGGGCGCGGTTAAAGGCGTTGAAATTGGCGCGGGCTTTAGTGCGGCTCGTATGCTGGGTTCAGAAAATAATGATGCTATCACTGCCTGCTCGCCACCTCAATTTGCTAGTAATAATGCTGGTGGTATTTTGGGGGGCATTTCTTCAGGGCAAGATATTGTGCTGCATGCAGCTATCAAACCTATTCCTTCCATAGCTCTTGCTCAATCTACTGTACGTAGTGATGGCACTGCCACAGAACTACGCGTAGGGGGGCGTCATGATATTTGTGCCATACCGCGTGTGGTGCCTGTGCTCAAAGCCATGACAGCGCTTTGCCTAGCCGATGCTTTGCTTATGCAAAAACGTTTGGAGCGCTAAGTTATGGATATGCCCCTTTTGCAAGATACAGATGCCGTAAGCCTCATTGCCGGTGTAGAGCGCATTGTTTTTCATAATGCCGAAAATGGCTACACTGTGCTTAAGGTTATGCCTGAAGGGGTTAAGGATGGCCTGACTGTTGTGGGGCATATGTTAGATCCGCAAGCTGGGGTGCAATTAAAAATTACGGGTAAATGGGTTAATAATGCTCGTTTTGGACGCCAGCTACACATGGAAAGCTTTGATGAGGTTATGCCAGCCTCCACTGAGGGTATACGTCTTTATTTAAGCTCTGGTTTATTAAAGGGTGTAGGTGCCACCACTGCCAGTCGTATAGTGAAAGCTTTTGGTGTGGATACCATTCGCGTGCTGGATGAAGAGCCAGAACGCTTACTTAAAGTAAAAGGCATTGGCAAAAAAAATTATACTGCCATTGTGCAAGGCTGGGCAGAACATCGAGGCATTCGCGAACTTATGATGTTTTTACAGCCTCATGGCATAACAGCCAATTATGCTGTGCGTATTTATAAGCATTATGGGCCTGAAGCCTTGGCCATTGTGCAAGAAAATCCCTATCGTATGGCCATGGATATTCGCGGCATAGGTTTTATTTCTGCTGATAATGCAGCGCAAAAATTAGGTTTTGATAAAGAGCATCCCTTACGGGCTCAAGCTGGTCTTTTGTATACCTTAACTAAATGCAATGATGATGGGCATGTTTATATGCCCCAAGAGCGCTTGGTTGCCATGACCTCAGAGAGTTTAGAAATTCCCTATGCCTTGGTAGAAGACGCCATAGCCGCGGTGGAAGAGCAAGAACGCATTGTTTGCGAGGATATGCAAGGGGAAATAGGGGTTTTTTTGGCTCGCTATTATCATTATGAAAGTAAAATATCATACTATTTAAAGCGTATTCTTTCTTCGCCCAAATCTATAACCTTTAAAGAAACCACAGCATTGGTAAGTAAAGTCATTGCTGCTTTGCCCATTACCTTAGCAGAAGAGCAAGAAGAAGCTGTGCATATGGCGGCTAAATCTAAGGTGATGGTGCTTACCGGCGGGCCAGGTACAGGTAAAACCACCATTATTCGGGCTATTATTCAGCTCTTTGCCAAGGTAGAGGCTAAAATACTTTTGGCGGCGCCCACGGGCAGAGCGGCTAAGCGCATGTCAGAAGCTACCGAACGTGAGGCCAAAACCATTCATCGCCTTTTAGAATATAATCCTGGTGAAGATGGCTTTGCCCGCAATGAAGACAGTCCCTTGGCTTGTAATTTACTCATTGTGGATGAAGCTTCCATGATGGATACCATGCTCTTTTATCATCTACTCAAAGCGGCGCCCTTGGGGGCTACCATTGTTTTGGTGGGTGATGTGCATCAATTGCCCTCGGTGGGGCCTGGCAATGTGTTGAAAGATATTATTGCCTCTAAAGCTTTACCAGTGGTAGAGCTTACCGAAATTTTTCGCCAATCGGCGCAAAGCGAAATCATACGTAATGCACATCTTATCAATCATGGAGAAGTGCCCTGCATAGAGTCGCACAAAGATCGTTTAACAGATTTTTATTTTATTCGGCAAAATAATCCCGAGCAAGCGGCGGCCATGGTGGCAGATTTAGTTAAAAATCATATTCCGCGTCGTTTTGGTTTGAACGCTGTGGAAGATATTCAAGTTTTAACGCCCATGCATAAAGGCGCTGTGGGGGCAGAAAACCTGAATACCATTTTACAGAACACGCTGATGACCCAAAAGGGGGAAAAAATTCAGCGCGGTGAAAAGACTTTTTATCTTGATGATAAAGTTATGCAAATTCGTAATAATTACGACAAAGACGTTTTTAATGGCGACATTGGGCGAATTGTGGTGCTGGATGCAGAAAAAAGACAGCTCACCGTGCGCTTTGATGAACGTAATGTACCCTATGAATTTGAAGAGCTTGATGAAATTGTTTCTGCTTATGCCATTTCCATTCATAAATCACAAGGTTCGGAATATCCCGCTGTGGTTATACCGCTTATGATGCAACATTATATGCTTTTACAACGTAACCTCGTCTATACGGGTATTACTCGCGGTAAAAAATTGGTGGTGCTAGTGGGTGAGAGCAAGGCTTTGCATATGGCGGTGAAAAATAATCGCACACACAAACGGTACACACGTTTGTGTGAACGTCTTATGCCAGAAAGTTAATTTTTTTATACCTATACATAAGTCCTTATCTTGTATCAGTAGTAAAGTTAGGAAGAACAAGATGGAATTTATTAAAACTCCACTACGCGTGGCTCAGCGCTAAAGCTGCAAAATGTGGCTTTAGCTTTTTCTAAATACAACACTTCCATAAGACCGTCATCTACAGAATACAGAGCGCTTAATGTTTCTTTATTTTCTTCCATCATGCTAACTCTGGCCTCTCTGCGTGG
>CAYJND010000021.1:0-21831 GCA_964371565.1 uncultured Desulfovibrionaceae bacterium | reverse complement strand
AGCGAATTGGAAGAACTATCGCCGTCTTTATCGGTGACGGTATAGTTAAAGGTAAAGTCTTCCTTTTGCCCTTCTGTAAGGCTATTATCGGTATAATCAAAAGTATAGCTTCCATCGGAATGAATGGTAATGGTGCCTTTATCGGATTCAAATTTAGCTAACTCATTATCAGAAGCTGTCCAGCCCTCGGGCACGCTCCAGCCTTCCATGCCGGACTCTGGCAAGGTCACTGAGCTTAGGCTTCCTCCATCGGCGCCCATATCGTCATTGTCGAGGATATTTCCACTAATGGCAGCATCGCCCTCGGTGATGGTATTGCTATCTTGCGCAGTTTCTGGAGCGTCGTCTATAATAGTAATGACAATATCTTCAGAAGTGGAGGCATCGCCATCCACGTCGGTGATAGTCACCTTAAAAGATTCAGTAACGGTAGTGTCGTCTTCTGTACCGCTATGGTCAGCGCTCTGGTTTTGCTCATATTCATATTCAAGGGTAGAGCTGCCATCTTCACCCGGCTCAGTGGGACGAGTAAAGGTTATGGTGCCAGATCCAGTTTCCACTTGGGCTTGATTATTTTCATCAAACTCTAATTCATGTTCAGTGCCATCTTCAAGGGTGATAGTTACTTTTTGGTCATGGATTGTGCCATCGCCGGGGGTAAACTCTAGTTTACCTGAAGCGGAAGGACCTTGCCCCACAGAATCATCACGACTGGTAAGGCCTGTATCGGTTCCAGTAATGTTGGGCGCTGTGTCATAAGCATTGTCTGCATCTTCAGGAGTTGCTTGATTAACAGGAGGTGTATTTTTTTGCTCTTCATTTTTTTGGGCAGTGGTTGAAAAACGCGTTTGATTGGTAATTTCATCCATAGATGTGGTACCGCTAGAAATGGCACTGGCTATAATATCAGGATATTCTTGATCGAGGCGCCCCGTACGGTCAATACCGTCAAGTAACGTTCCTTGCACAAGCTCCACACTGGATCCGCCACCTTGAGCACCAGTACTACCGGCTGCAGGCATAAGCTCTTCACCAAGAGCCGCAAAAAAAGCCTCACCAGGGATAACTTCATCGCCAATGACAAATTCCGGCATATTATCCGCATCATAGGCCTGATAAAAGTTATCTAAGGAAAGTTGAGATCCATCTTCAAAAGAGATAGTAAGGTTATCTCCCTCTCGTGTAAGCGTAGCTTCGCTAGGATCAAATTGTAAAACTAAACGATCTTCGCTTTGAGGAGTAAAAGTAGTAGATTGACCTGCAGCAGGCTTTTGTAAGGCGATGTCAGCCATGGCTAAATCCTTTTTTGTCAAAATGCCTTTATTTTAAGCACGCAAAAAGACATTGCTTAAACGCAAAAAAACAAAGACACAAAGTATGTCGTTAAATATATGGAAATATAAGGTATGTGCTGCGTAGCAACACATAACGAGGAAGGAATCCCCAGGTTACAAAGAACTTTTGCAACCCGCAAGCAACGCTAAAGGAAGCGCAACTCGTAAGCAAAGGAGCATTATGGCTCACACGTAACTGTACGTAGCTCACTCATAGATATGAATACTATTATTGTCAATATATTTTTAATTGAAATTTTACTTCAGTCGTGTATGTCTCTATACACTCCTTACGCAAAAAACGTCGTCCTCCGCGCATCTTACTCATTTTGAGCGAATTGCAGATATATTATTTTAATGACAGATGTTTAAAAAAATTACCTGCTTCATTAAGCTTGCCTCGCATCCAATCCTCTTTGAACAGTACACATAATGCTTGGTCACATAAGACATGCGACCAAGCATTATCTAGTAAAAAAGCCCCCCAAGCCAAAGACTTGAGGGGCTAAAAATCATAAAATAAACCGCTTAGAAGCTATACACAAAAGTTGTGGTCACTTTGTAACCGTCATTATTTCTTACAGCAAAAACGGGGTTACGATGATTGTTCCAATGATCTGTATTTATGCCATTATAGATATAACCAAGCTCTAAGTATATATCAAAATTTTCATACATTTCGTATTTGGTGTCAAAATTCACTTCAACTAGATAGTCACCCTGTACCATATAGATATAATTTGTGTCGTCTCCATAAGGGGAGACCGTATAGCGCACATTGTCAGGATGGTTGGTGCCGCCCCAGTAAGCAACGCGCAAAGTATGAGAAAGATTTTCAACGAAGGAAAAATCTTTTAAGTGCACGCCAATACCCCAAGAACCAACATAAGAAGACTGTAGACCCTGGGCGCGAGTAACGCCCCAGTCAAGCTCCCCATGGCCCAGAAAAGAGGTGAAATTACCAGCGGGGGCAAGATAAGGCATTATTTCCGATCCATCGGCCACAGTATCATTGTCACCGGAACCATACCAAGCAAAAAGGCCGGCAGTACCAAAGTCAAACTTATATTCAACCAGTCCTTTTATCAACCAGCCGGCGCGGCTCATCTTTGAGCGTATGTCATCCTCCCAGTGGCTTGGAGCAGTGGTGAAGCTGTTAAGAATTTCAACTTCATATATCCCGCTGCTTTCCACAGCGCCATAGTTGAAATCAAGCTCAAAGTTCCAATTATCCACTTGCAATGCCATGGGCACGCCCACAAAGTAAAAGCCTGTGACTGGCTGTTCGGACACGTTAAAAACTTCACCAGTCCCTCTATCATATGTAAATATATGTCTTTGTGCATCTCTTGTCTGTGGAAGAAGCTCGCCCATGACATAGGCACTTGTGAAAGGATTATAATTATTCTGAGCTACGCTCAAATCTATAAAAGCGTTGTCCCCATAAAAGCCAACCATGCCCCATGGGGTTATGGACTAGTTTTCACCACGAATTGGCACGGATAAGAGGAATGCATCCATATTGTCAAGATAGTTTTCATAACCTTGATTATATTCAGGTTTTGGACTATCTCCTCCCACAAAATTGTCATTTAACATACGCAACCAGCCCAAGGTAAGGCTTACATTGTCATTAAATTTATAGCTTGCTATAAGTGCGGCTACATCGTCCGAGAGGATGGCAGAGCCACCGGCGGCTGATGGGGTATCAATACTTTGAATATCCATGCGAAAGGAAAGTTCGGTATTTAGCACATACCAGTCAATATAAGCATTTTTAACTTCTAGGGCGAGACCATCAGTACCAAGAGAAGCGCCACTGGCAGCGTTACCCCAAACTTGATCACCTATTTCAAAAAACACTGTACCGGAAAGTGCTTCAGAAGCCACAGCATCAATTTGTAAGCGCACGCGTTATTGAGCTTGAAATGTGTCGGAGGTGGTGACCCCAAAAGTTAGCCCTTTAGCTTCATTATTGAAATTGGTATCCACCATGCCAAAGCTATACATCCATTGACCTTTTACTTTAAAATCAATGGCAGATGCACCGCCTGTAACACCTAAAAGCATACCTGCAGTCAAGAGCACTGTACAAATTTTTTCATCTTCTTCTTTTTTTAGTGTAAGACTACACGTCATTTTTATATAATATTTTAGAGCATATCCCCTAAGTTGAATTGTCAAATTATTGCCATTACTTAGAATAAACATAAGCTAAGGCCGCTCTACACTCCCCTCTTGAGCCGCCAGCAATCTTTGCTGATAAATAGCCACAGCTTGTGCTGTGTGCGTTAGGCCATGATAAAAAGAAAAAAGACCTATAATTTCCTCGGCCTCATAAGCACGAAAGAGCCCCTCTTCGCGCGCCGTGGCAAAGCGTATGGCTCTATCTTCCACCAAGGCTTGTAAGGGGCGTGGCGGCTCTTGACTAGGGTCTGCCATCCAGCGCAAGGTAGCGGTGAGGGCTTCAGACACTTCGGCAATAATCTTTCCTACCTCTTCAGACAATTCTATACCGCCTTCAGTTTCTAAAGCATCCATCATGGTAGAAATATACATACGCAGTTCATCCAATAAGCGTACAGCGTGGGGCAAAAGAGGATATTCCCTATAAATATGCGCCAATTCATAGTTGCGCACCTTATAAAAACGCTGGGTATTGTTACTTATTTTATTTAAAAGACGAAACATGGCGCGATGTGAAACTTTGCGTTCACCTTGCAATATATCTTGCGTTAAGCGGCTAATCAGATCTGCTGTTTGTGTAAAGTGCATGCGGGCAGCCTTTTGCACCTCCCCTGCTGCAGAGGCAGGCCACAATAAGCCAGATACCAGCAATGCCGATACGGAACCTATGGCCATTTCAAAAACACGATTCAGCGCAAATAAAAAAATGCCATCATCTTGCTCATAGCCTAAAAGCAAAACGAAAACCGCTGTAACTCCAGCAGATTTAAAGCGTTCTTCCCAAAGTTCCATAAAGGCGCAAATGGGCACCACTATGGCTATACCCATAATACGCCCTTCTAAAGTATGGGGCATGATTATAGAAAACGTTAAACCTAAAAGCGCGCCAAAGAGCGTTCCAAAAAGGCGTAATAAACTCATCTCCAGCGAAGATGACATATGTATTTGCATAACCATAAGGGTAGCTAGCGGCGCCCAAAGGCTATACTCCAGCCCTAAAAGCTCCGCGCAGGTATAGGCTAAAATACAAGCTAAAGTGACTTTAATACTATAGCGAAAATTCCTTTTGGTAGAAGCTTTAACAAAGTTTTCTGGTAAAGCATGCCAAGAACTAAAGCTAAAAGCATGGGAAGACCCCATAAAAAAAGAGCGAAACCATGTACTCCAAAAACCTTGAGCCTTACGTTTACTGGGCATATTTTTATCCTTATGCTGGCTCCTTTAAACAGTACGCTTAGGCGTATACGCTGTTATAAGGTGCTCTAATTTATCTAAATTTGCTTCTGTATCAAACATGCGGCTGACGCGTTCTTTGGCATTAGCTGCCATGCGCAAGGCATTTTCTCTATCCGCAACCATGGTACGCACAGCTACAGCCAAAGCTTTAGCATCTCGCTCTGGCACAAGTAATCCAGTCTCACCATCTATGACGGCATCTTTCATTCCAGCAATATCTGTTCCAATGACGGGCAGGCAGTGATGCATGGCTTCCATTACAACATTGGGTAAGCCGTCAGAACACAGTACCTTTTCTTTGACAATACTTGGCATTACAAAAACATCACTTCCCATAATATGTTGTGAAATACCATCATGGGTTACAAAGCCATGCAGGGTCACTTCTTGTTCAAGTTTATAGTCGGCTATGCATTTCATAAGTCTACCACGCCAAGCACCATCACCTAAAATAGAAAGCTTTACAGGTACGCCAGCTTCTTTAAGCATATGCACGGCCTCAATAAGATAATGAAAGCCTTTAGTTTCAATAAGGCGACCAATAGCTAACAATTTATACGGCCCTTGCATGGGTACGGGAGCTTTGGGGCAATTTTGCATGGTGGCAACATTGTAAACAAGGTATAGCTTATGATGCTCACTTTGGGGCACGAAAGACTCTAAATAGGGAATATTAAAACGAATGTTTGCCCGAGCAAAAGCGCAGTCCATAAGTTTTTCAGCTAAAAAGCCATCGGGCGGGCGAATGTCCCCGGCATGTACAGAAAAAGAAAAGGGTATACCGTTAAGTTTGTGAGCAACCCAGGCCGCAGTGGCTGGCCCATTGGCCCAAGCCGCGTGCATATGCTCTATGCCAAGGTCTTTACAACGCTCTGCCAAGTAAAAGCCTGCAAAAGTGGCCCATAAGCTTTCCAGCTGCATTTCTGCATTGCGCCAGCGCCTAAAAATAAGCGTACGTAAAAGAGATAAGGATTTTTTAGGCTCGCGCACTACGCGCTTAGCCGTAGCCCAAAGAATGCGCCCAGTATTAAACATGCCAAAATGCTCAATGGGCACAGGGGTGCTTTTAATATGAGAGGCTAAATTTTTATGCTTTTGAGCATAGAGTGTGATGACAGAAAGGGGCAATTTTCTTTTATATAAACCCTCTATTTCATAAAAAACAAAAGTTTCAGATGAAAGAGGAAACCAATGCGAAAGAAAAAGCGTTTTGGGAAAATTCTTGTCTGTAGAAGGCATAGCCTTGCCAAGGCCGTCACTATTTTCAAGCATAATATATCCTTATATGATTTTATACATAAAATTTTTCTGCTTGTATGCTTAAAAAGACGACTTGGCAAGCAGTAAAAAATACAAAAAAGTAAATTTAAAATCTGCTTATTTTTTTAATATATCATTTTCTTTGTCATACCGCCATCCACAAGCATATTTGCCCCATTGATAAAGTCATTTTCTGGATCTGCCAAAAAAAGACATATATTGCTCACGTCGCGTGGTATGCCTACTCTATTGGAGGGATGAATGCCATGATCATAGCTCGTAAGCTCTTCAGGGGTACCTGTGTGAATATGGCCAGGGCTAATGGCATTGACAGTAATAGGGCTGCCTTGCAAGGAAACACAAAGGGTGTTGGTTAGGGATACAAGGCCGCCTTTGCTCATACCATAAAGCTCCCAATGAGCCATATTTTGATGCCAGCGTGTGGACGCTATATTGATAATTCTACCATAATCTTGGCCTTTATTTAAGGCAATAAAAGCCTGCGCACATATATAGGCTGCGCGTAAATTGGTATGTAGCACAGTATCTATTTCTTCAAGTGAAGTGAGCTCTATCTCTTTTTCAAAGGCTGACACGGCACCATTATTAATAAGAATATGTGCTGTGCCGTATTTTTGCTTAATCAGGGCAAAAGCTTGGCTAATGCTTTGCGTCTCGGCTAGGTCTGTGGCAATATAGTGGGCTGCAGGTAAAGGGCAAGGCACTTTATCTAACACAATTACCTTATGCTCTTTTGCCATAAATCTTTGCGCCATATCTAGCCCTAGCCCTTGTGAGCCGCCGGTAATAATACATATTTTCATGGATTTTTCCTTAAAATGAGTTTTGTTATGGTCTTATCTTGCCTCATAAAGCTTTTACGTATATAAAAGGCTAAGCATTTTTATCTCTCCTTTTTCCATCTTAGCACAAAGGATACGGTATGCAGCTTTCCATTGACTTTTCAGCCATTACCCGCATTTTTACCAGAGCGCAAGAACAAGAGCGCGATTATCTTTTTGAATATGAGGTTTACGAACTTCTAGCGCTTTCCGGTGCAGAAACACCGCCCAAAACCCTCCTCATACCACGTCATGCTCGTCTTAATGACGAAGATTTACAAGCCTTTAGCGGCGATAAAATCGTTCTTAAAATTGTTTCTCCTACAATAATTCATAAAACTGAAGCTCGCGGTGTGCGTATTGTGCCTTTAGTGGCAGAAAAGGTACGTGCTGCTGTGCGGCGTATGTTTTATGAAGTGCCAGAAACCTTTGCAAGCCTTGTGGAACGTCATACAGAATATGCCCCTGAAAAGTACAAAGGCCTTAAAGGGGATGACTTATTATATGCTATACAAAGCGACGTGCGCGGGGTGATGCTTACCCAATTTATGCCACCTGATTCCAATGCCTTTGGTAATGAGCTTATTGTGGGGCTGCGTAATAGCAGAGAATTTGGTACTATCATAAGCGCCGGCCTTGGGGGTACAGACACAGAATTATATGCCAAACGCTTTAGTAAGGGACAAGCCATTGTGGCAGCATCGGTAGAAATGGTTGACGCAGAAGGCTTTTTTCATCTTTTTCGTAAAACCATTTCGTATCAAAAATTAGCCGGGCACACTCGCGGGCAGCAGCGCATGGTTAGCGATGAACAACTTATCGAATGCTTTGCTTCTTTCATTGCCATGGGTAAATATTTTTCTACGCAAAATAGCGAGGCCCCTTGTATTATTGAAGAGCTTGAAATAAATCCCTTTGCTTTCAAGGATTATCTTATGATCCCGCTAGACGGCTTATGTCGTTTTTCTTTGCCGCAAAAGACCAAGGCCGCACGCCCCATAGCTAAAATTCACAATCTTTTGCACCCTAAAAGCATTGGTATTATGGGGGCATCTGCCTCACGTAAAAATTTTGGGCGCATTATTTTAGATAATATCAAAGATGCCGGTTTTGATGAAAAAAATATCACTCTTTTTCATGAAAAAGAAAAATCCATTGATGGCATTAAGTGCTTATCCCATTTGCAAGATCTGCATGAGCCCCTAGACCTTTTAGTCATGGCTGTGGGGGCAGAAAGCCTGAGCGAGCTTGTACCTTCCATCATTGATACGCATGCGGCAGAAGCTGTCATGCTTATTGCCGGTAGCATGGGCGAAACTGACGAAAGTGTCGAACGCGCTGAAACTATTATGCAGCATATAGAAACAGGTCATACCCAAGAAGACGGAGGCCCCATCTTTTTGGGTGCCAACTGTATGGGGGTAGTTTCGCGCCCTGGAATGTATGATACTTGGTTTATACCTAAAAATAAATTCCCCTCACAGCATAGAAAAATGCACCGAGCGGCGCTTATTAGCCAAAGCGGCGCTTTCATGTTGCATCGCATGAGTCAAATGCCTTCGCTGTGCCCTGCTTATATGATTTCCATGGGTAATCAATCGGATTTAACCCTCGGCGATATGTTAACATACTTTAGCACCCAAGAACATGTGGATGTTATTGCTGTGTATGCAGAGGGTTTTAAAGATGGCGATGGACTAAGCTTTGTACGAGCTGTGCGCCAAGCTGTTCAAACCGGAAAAATGGTTGTTTTTTATAAAGCCGGACGCACCGTAGAAGGGAAAAACGCCACCAGCGGTCATACGGCCTCTCTTGCTGGGGATTATATGGTGTGCGAAAGCTGTGTGCGCGAAGCAGGCGCCATTGTAACCCGCACTTTTACGGAATTTCAAAATGTATTTATGCTAGCTGAGCATTTACACCACAAAAATATTGGTGGCAGACGTCTTGCCGTGGCGAGCGGCGCTGGTTTTGAAGCTGTAGGCATGGCAGATTCTATTCAATCCGATGCCTATAGTATGAGCCTTGGGGATTTTAGCCTGCAATGCAAAGAAAACATACAAAGCATTTTAAAGGAACATGGTTTGCAAAAACTTGTTACTGTACAAAATCCTTTGGATATGAACCCTGCTGCCAATGATACAGTGCATATGTCCATTGCCAGAGCTTTACTAGAAGATAAAGGCATTGACGCTGTGGTTATGAGTTTTGGCCCACTTTCGCCTGTGACCCATACACTTGCCCCTGGCATGGGAGAGCTGAGTATTGACCACGCTGAAAGTATGGTTAACCTCGCAGAAAAACTTATGAAAAACATTCCTCAGCATTGCGCTAAACCCCTTATAGGCATTGTGGACGGCGGGCCTTTATTTCATGCGCATAGGCAAGCCCTTGTGCAAGCTGGTATACCCATTTTCACCATTTGTGATGAAGCCATAGCCGCCCTTTCGCTGTATATGGAGGCACGTATTAAAAGCCAGCACTGCCGGTGCACCTTGGTATAACTATGCAAAAAAATATTACTTATATTTTACTTGCTATACTTAGTTTTTTTACCACAGCTTGTACTTTAAGTCAGACCAGCGACACGGCCTCTGTATATAGAGAACTAGAACAAGCACAAAGTAAGCAAAATTTTCAAAAACGTCATATAAGTACTAGCAGTTTTACCCTGTATGGCCTTTTACATGCAGCGCCAAAAGCTTCTGATACTTTAAACGTTTATATAGAAGGTGATGGAAGAGCATGGATAACAAGATATAAAATATCTGCTAACCCTACCCCCACCGAAGCCACAGCTTTTCATTTAGCCTCCCATGACCCCAGCCTTAGTAGTGGCGAGGCTTCGGTGCTCTATTTGGCACGACCCTGTCAATATGTGCAGGGCGATGCAGCAAAACAATGTGACCAAAAATATTGGACAAGCTCTCGTTTTGCCCCAGAGGTTATAATAGCCCTTTCTGAAGCCATTGATAGCATAAAAGCAGAAGTACAAGCTAAACATGTAGTTTTAATAGGATACTCCGGCGGTGGCGTCTGCGCGGCTTTAGTGGCTGCACAGCGAGATGACGTTACTTTTTTAGGATCTGTAGCAGCAAATTTAGATACAGAAAGCTGGACACGTTGGCATAAGGTAAGCCCTTTATATGGTTCTCTTAATCCCATGCAAAAAGTAAAAAAGCTTCGCCATATTCCACAAAGGCATTTGACAAGCCATGATGATGTTATTGTGCCCCCCAGCATAAGTCAAAACTTTTGCAATGCCCTATATAAACCAGAATACTGTGAGCAAGTATCAGGTGTAGAGCATGGCGGGGCATGGTATACAGTGTGGAATTATACCTATCAATAAAGCAGAGGTAGTATGTATACAGAAATAGAGAGAAAATTTCTTGTACTGGGAGATGCTTGGCGCCCCCTCGCAAGCTCTGTGCATTTTTGTCAGGGCTATATTTACTCTTCACCGCAAAGCTTTGTGCGCGTTCGCACTGAAAATGATGGAGCCGTACTTACCATTAAAGGGCCTAAAAGTGGTATAGGTAGGCCAGAATTTGAATATGCCATCCCCTTTGAAGATGCTGAGGAACTCTTAGAGCATTTAGCCCATAAACCTCTTATTTATAAAACAAGGCATAATATTACCTTAGGAAAACATACGTGGGAAGTAGACGAATTTAGAGGCGACAATGCCGGACTAATTGTGGCAGAAATTGAATTACAAAGCGAAGAAGAAATTTTTGAAAAGCCCCCTTGGATTGGGGAAGAAGTCACTTTTGATCCGCGCTACCGTAATGCGGCTTTGGCGCGTCACCCCTATTGTATGTGGGATGACGCACAAAAAAACAGATAAAAATGGCTTTAACCTAGCGCCCTTCCATTTTTAATAAAGTATCGAGCACCTTTAAATCTGCAGAAAAATCGTCAATATCATTGCGCAATAAAGCACTATGCTCGTGGGCAAAGGCTTGCTCTAGTCTTTGCAATACCTCTGCGCTGTGCTTAAGGGTAGCTGTAATGTCTTCTTTGCTTTGCCCTACAGCTGTGGCAGAACCAGCCAAGCGGCAATAATTTTCCAGCACGGCATGGGTCGCTGGTAAGTAACGACGTAAAAATTTATCCCCCGGCTCTTTATCTCGTCTATCTTCTTGCATACACAACACAATGGCATCGGCAGACTTGGTAAGAGCAGCTAAGGTAGGCTGTAAATTCTTTGGTAAAAACAATTGTTTAGTGCGCAGTTTTGTAATGGAAGCTTGATATTCAGCCAAGGCATTTTCTGCTACAAAGGTAGCGGGTTTAGCTGCAGCTTCAGCCATTTTTTGTTGTGCTACACGTACGGCTTCTTTTTTGCGAGCAATACCTAAGCGTATTTGCCAAAATACATAACCAGCACCGCTTATGAAAGCAAAAGAACCTAGCGTGAGTCCTATCTGCGGTGATGAGGCACAAAATTTTAAGGCTAAGGGAAATAACAATACCGTCGTGGACCACTCACTGCCCATGGCATAACGCTTTACAAAAAGTCTTTGCACATAACTCTGCGCTCCGCCCCAAAAAATAGCTTCATAAAAGGGCAAGCCTAAGCCTAAAGAAAGCAATGCCTGCGCTAAACCAAAACCTAAAGGCGCAAGCCATTGTGTATGCATGCGCATATCTCGTGCTGCAAGGCATATCAATCCTACGTAGATGGCAAGACCTGCATAACTTGGTATAAAGCCCGTGACAACTCCGGCACAAAAAAAAGCACTTAAATGCACCACTATACGCAAGCCAAAACTGCGTACAGAATCCATAGCTTTATCTACAAAGGAAAATGTATTTTGTTCTTCAGGTACCGACATAAGATATCCTTTTATATTTTTTAAGACGCTTTATACTGACTATGTATAAGAGCAATAAGCCCTGCCCCGCCAAGAGTCATACGCCGCTCTTGTATATGCAAGCCTTGGCTATAGCAAAAGCCCTCAAGGGCGCCGCCCTGCATAAACTGTTTATAACAAGCATAATGCTCTCCGCCAACGAGAAACTCTACACCATGAGCAAGCCAGGCACTGGGGAAATATATATTACGCTCAACCAAAGTATAATCAGCCACCACAACGCAACGTGCCACGCGCAAAAGCTCTTGCAGTACTTGTTGCCCTTGTTCTGGTGAAAAGGTATGTAAAGCCATACAAAGAGTAGCCATATCTAGACTTTGTGTAGCAAAAGGTAACACCATGGCATCACCATGTATACGATGCACTTTAGATATGCCCTTTTGCGCTTGCAACATGGCCTGACTTTTATCAAGCCCCATATAAATTCCCTGCTCCCATGAATGTTGTATGTTATGTTTTTGCAGCATATGCAAAAAACCACCAGCACCGCAACAGCAATCTAGCAACACTTTAGTTTTATGCATGCCTACAAGTTCGCACATTTCTTTGCGTAATCCTTGTAATAAAGTGCCTATAATAGGCTCATACAAAGATGCTGCTTTGTAGGATATATAGTTATGCATACTCTTTTTGCACTACCTTTAATTGATTCAAAATATGGGCTCGCGCTTCATGCATGGGGTTCACATCTGGTAATGAGTCTAAAATTGCATGTAAATAGCCATCTTGCCACATGTATTTTTTACTTGCTGTAAAGTACATATCATGCACCCATGAACCTAAAAGAAGTTTAAAATCATTAATATATACAATATTAGCATATGAGGCTAAACGATTTTGCATAATATCTTCTAGCATGGCCTCTGACCATAGCATGGGCTCATCTTTGGCATAAAAAGTTACAGCACCGTGTTTTTGCTCATCGGCAATGGATGGAGAAAATTGCTCTGCCATAACCCGCAAAATATCTAATTTATCAGCATCGCGCACGGCATAGGTAATATTTTTTAACGCATTGTCTAATCTTTTGGGCAAAGCAAAGCGATTATGCATGGCCACGGCAGCCAGCACTTGGCACTGCACTTTGCGGCTTTCACTTTGTAAAAAACCTTCTCTTTTTAAAACGTTAGCACCGTACAAAGCATGATTGACAGATTTTGAATCTTGAAAAGTTTGATATACATGAAATTGCTCAAAACGCCCAATATCATGATACAGAGCCGCTAAGGCGCAGGCTCTAGCGTGTTCTTTCAGACTTTGTTCTTCTGCTGCTAAACGTTTAGCATAGCGCAATACCTGCTGCGTATGGAAAATTTTTAAGCGTAACATGGATGCATCAGAACTTTTCTGACAAAAATGCTCAGCATATGCAAAGAATAAAGCTTTATGCTTTGAAATGGCGTTGCTTTTAAACATATGCCTGTATGTACATGGCGTTAAGCTAAGACGCAAGACCTAAAAACGACCTTTTGCCTGTCCACTCACTTACGCTTTTAGCCTAAGTTTAAGAACTTGAGGCTCAAGCTAGCTTATGTTACAAGTTTTTTTTCACCTTCAATCCCCTATAAAAAATTTATGTCAGAATTTGTTCATCTTCACTGCCATACAGAGTTTTCTCTGCTAGACGGCGCCATTCGCCTAAAAGATTTATGTAATCGTGCCAAAGATTTTGGTATGCCTGCCGCTGCCATTACCGATCATGGTAATCTTTTTGGCGCTACGCATTTTTACAAACAATGCAAAGATGTAGGTATAAAACCTATTATTGGCTGTGAAGTGTATGTTTGCCATGACCATACAGATAAGACCTCTGAACTTGCGAGAAAAAGACATCACTTAGTGTTGTTAGCTCAAGATATTGTGGGCTATCACAACCTTGTGCGCCTGGTAACCCGTGGCTATTTAGAGGGTTTTCACTATAAGCCGCGCGTAGATAAAGCTCTTTTACGTAAGTACTCAGAGGGCATAATAGGACTTTCTGCTTGTATTGCCGGTGAAATTCCCCGTGCCATAGAACACAATGATATGGATAAAGCCTTAGCTTTAACCCAAGAATATGCTGATATTTATCCCGGTCGTTTTTATTTAGAGCTACAAGTTAACGGCCTTGAGCAGCAAGTAAAAGCCAATAATGGCCTTATGGAAATTGCTGAAAAAACAGGACTTCCCTTAGTAGCCACCAATGATTGTCACTATCTAAGTGCTGACGATGTAGAAGCCCATTCTTTACTTTTGTGCATACAAACGCAAACAAATGTCAATGACCCCAAGCGTATGCAGTTTGACTCCACTGATTTATATTATAAATCTGCGGAGCAAATGGAAAAAGAGTTTTCACACGTACCAGAAGCTTTAGCCAATACCCTGCGCATTGCCGAGCAATGCAATATAGAAATGGACTTTAGCAAGAACTATTTTCCTGTATACGAATTGCCAGAAGCCATGACTCCGTCCATGGAATTTCGCCGTCTAGCCGAAGAGGGCTTGCGTAAACGCATTGAACAACATCCCGACAGAGAGAGCTTGGATATTCCCTTGTATGAAGAGCGCCTTGAAAGAGAATTAGGCGTTATTTTAGAAATGGGCTTTCCCGATTATTTTCTTATTGTACAAGACTTTATTAACTGGGCAAAGGGGCAAAATATACCCGTAGGTCCCGGTCGTGGGTCGGCAGCAGGCTCTTTGGTGGCCTGGGCTTTACGCATTACCAACCTTGACCCCATACCTTATAATTTACTTTTTGAACGCTTTTTAAATATTGAACGCATCTCCCTACCCGATATTGACGTGGACTTTTGCGAGCGTCGTCGCGTCGAAGTTATTCAATATATGGTGCACAAATATGGGGAAGACTCTGTAGCCCAAATTACGACCTTTGGTAAAATGAAAGCTAAGGCTGTTATTAAAGATGTGGGGCGCGCGCTAGGTTTAAGCTTTGCAGATACAGACCGCATTGCGAAACTTATACCAGAAGATCCTAAAATTACAGTAAAAAAAGCTTTAGATAATGAAGCTGATTTGCGAACTATTTATGATACTGAGCCAAGCATCACCAAGCTTATAGATACAGCCATGCGCCTTGAGGGGCTTTCGCGCCATGCCTCTACCCACGCGGCGGGGCTTGTAGTTTCTGATAAGCCCATGAGTGAGTATTTGCCCCTCTATAAAGGTAAAAAAGGCGAACTTGTTACGCAATTTGACATGAAAATGGTGGAAAAAGTAGGCCTTGTGAAGTTTGACTTCTTAGGTCTGCGCACCATGACGCTTATTCAAGACACCTTAGATGCCATTGTACATCAAAAAAAAGAAGCACCTAATTTAGATACCTTACCCCTTACCGATGCCGCCACCTACGAGCTCTATGCCCGCGGTGATACCGACGGTATTTTTCAGGTGGAAAGCTCTGGCATGCGGCAATATTTGCGCCAGCTTAAACCAAACTGCTTTGAAGACGTTATCGCCATGTTAGCCCTCTATCGCCCTGGCCCTCTTGGTTCAGGCATGGTAGATGAATTTATTAAGCGTAAGCATGGCGAAATGGAAGTAGTGTATCCTCATGAGTCTTTAAGTGAGTGTTTACGCGATACCTATGGCGTTATTGTATACCAAGAACAGGTTATGCAAATTGCTCAAATTATTGCTAAATACACTTTAGGTGGCGCAGACTTATTACGCCGTGCTATGGGTAAAAAAGACCCCGCAGCCATGGCACAAGAGCGTTCTACCTTTGTGGATGGCGCCATAGCCAATGGCATTGATAAGGCCAAAGCAGATGAAATCTTTGACCTTATGGAAAAATTTGCAGAATACGGCTTTAACAAATCACACTCAGCGGCCTATGCACTTATTTCGTATCATACAGCATATTTAAAAGTGCACTTTAAAGTAGAATTTATGGCTGCCCTTATGACCTCTGAAATGGGCAATCAAGATAAGTTGTTAAAGTATGTAGCGGCCTGTAAAGATATGGATATTGACGTGTTACAGCCTTCTGTTAATGAAAGCTTACGTTCCTTTTCCGCCGCTGATAGTAAAGTTATTTTTGGTCTTGGCGGTATTAAAAATGTGGGCGATGAAGCCATTCGCGAAATTGTAGAAGCGCGCAATGCCGATGGCGCTTATGCTTCGCTTTTTGACTTAACGTGTCGCGTTAACTTACGCAAAGTAACAAAACGTGTTTTAGAATCATTAATTAAAGGTGGCGCTTGCGACTGTTTTGAAGTATCACGCGCTGCCATGCTGGCGGTATTAGATACCTTGGTGGCGCGGGCACAAAAAAAAGCTAAAGAAAAAGATTCTAATCAAAATTCCCTATTAGCCATGACAGGGCAAGTGGAAACCGTGCAAAAAGGCATAGGCTTTGACTGCCCAGAAAGTAGCATAGCCGAAATGGAAGAAAGCGATAAATTACGCAATGAAAAAGAAGCCTTAGGTTTTTTTCTCACCTCGCACCCTCTGATGCCTTTTCGTAAAGAAATGTTGCGCTTGCGTTTGCATCCCATGGAAGAATTACGCGAAATGCATCATAGCGGCGAAGTAAAGTGCGGCGTGCTGATTACCTCCATTAAAGAAATTACCACCAAAAAAGGCGATCGCATGGCCTTTGCCACGGTGGAAGATTTAACCGCCAATGGCGAAGTTATTTTCTTTCCTCGTACGTATGCAGAATATCGTGAGCTTATTCAATCTGACCAGCCCTTACTTTTAGAGGCAAAGCTTGATGTGCAACAAGATGGCGGCGCACATGATGAAGATGATGAAGATGCACCACCACGCGAAATAAAACTTTTGGCAGAAAAAATTGTACCCTTATCTCAGGCTTGCGGGCAAAGCGATACGCCTATTTGCGTAAGTATACCTAAAAATAAGCTTGATAGAGAAAATATGCTTTCCCTTAGAGGTATTTTAGAAAAACATCGCGGTTCTGTTTCTGTAGAAGCATCGGTTATACTTGATGGACATCAATGCCTTTTACAATTAGGCCCAGCTTTGACCGTTATGCCAGGCCCATTGCTTGATACCGCCCTTGCAAGATGGGCCGATACGCAATCATAAAGGAAAAATATATGAAAAAGAAAATTTGGCGCCTAACTGTGCGCAGTGAGTTTTGTGCTGGACATGCATTACGCCACTATGAAGGTAAATGTGAAAATTTACACGGTCATAATTTTGCCGTAGAAGCCACTGTTCAAGGAGAAAAGCTGCACGACAAAGTAGAATATTTACTTGATTTTAAAGAAATAAAAAATGAACTTAAAGTTATACTTGAAGATTTAGATCACAGAGTACTTAATGAAAGTGTCCCCTTTGATGTGGTAAACCCCACTTCCGAAAATTTAGCTCAATATATTTGGCAAAGATTAGATAGCGCTCTTACACTAAGTCCTGTGGATGTATATAGCGTATCTGTATCAGAAAAATCTGCACAAACGGCTACATATCTTGAAATAGATGCCTAGCACTAGGCCTTTATAAACTTACTTTGACGCAAAATATCTTTGCATACCCTTTATGCCTAAATGCACAAATAGCAAGGCTATGGCTATTTGTGCAAAAGCATATAGAGCTAAAAATCCCCACGCTTTATCTAAGATAAAAAGATAAATATCATAAGCATATGAAGAAAAAGTAGTCAAAGAGCCCATAAAGCCCACTAACACAGCTCTGGCATCTCTTTTATGATGCTGTAAATATACCCAACACACACCAAAAAGAAAACACCCTAGTATATTAGCGCTAAAAACCGCCCATGGTAAAAATGCAGCGCCGCCTATGCGCTCTAAGCCAAGGCTTAAACCTAAACGTACTGTGGCGCCCAGGGCCGCCGCTAACATAAAAATACTAAAACTTTTTATGGTCCACATACTCTACTAACTTATTTAGGAAGTTTTCTTTTCATAAGCGCCCAAACCTATGCCCACAAAAATACACAGCCCCGCAACAATTAAAGGTATATCTAAACTCTCGCCAAGCAAATACAAAGAAAAAGCAATACCTACCATGGGCGTGGCTAAAAGACCTAAAGAAGTAACTATAGCTGATAAATGACGATTTACCACCGTCATGGCCCAAAAGCCAAAAGCTGTACCCAATATACCGCTATAAGCCAAAAGCCAGCCCAAAGATGCAGTCCATGTAACTTGGGGAACTCCTTCCCACATAAAGGCTACACAGGCAGAAAGTATGGTGGCTACTAAGAGTTGCCAAAAAACCAATTGAAAAGAGCTTGCATGCCAAGCAACTTTTTTTATTCCTACAATGGTAATAGCCCATGAAAATGAGGCTATAAGTAATAAAATATTACCTATAAAAGCATGCTCACCAAGCTCTGCGCTTTGCAAGCCCATGACAGCGGGAAAAAATAATATACCCACGCCCATAATGCCTAAAATAACTCCCACAAGACGCAATATATGTACAGGTTCACGTAAAAAAAAGATTGCAGCAGGTGTTACCCATAAGGGGGTAGTATAGCCCAGCATAACCGAGCGCCCCACTGAGGTGAATTGCAAGCCCACAGCCATAAGCGAAGCAAAAATAGTCATATGAAAAACAGATACCACTAAGATAGCAGGAAGGTCACGTTTCGTGGGTACAATAAATTGCTTTGTGGCCAGTTGTAAAATAAGCAACGCAAAAGCCGCAATGGCAGAGCGTAAAGCATTGGACCAAAGTGGTGACACTTCCAGCACAATTAACTTTGTTATTGTCCAGTTGATACCCCAAATAAGCACCACAAGCATGAAGAGAAAGAAAGCTGTCTTTTTTTGCATAACTTCACAGTCCTAGCGTAGAAAAATATGAAGTGCAAGTTTTACATAAAGAATATATATAAATCACAAGTAATTTAATCAGAAACACAATACATAATCTTTGTAAGACCTTGACAAAGACAGGGCTTATCTTGTAGTGAAACGTTTTTAATCTTGTACAGGAAGGAGCACCATTCCATGTCTCAAATACCTACCAGCAATGCCCCCCAAGGCTCTGCACAAAATCCTCAAATCCTCAATGAATTACAAACAGAAATTTCTAACGAAGCTGCACCGCTCTTACAATTTTTGACAGAACATGCCCTTAAAATCATGCTTGTTCTTGGGCTTTTTGTACTTGTTGTGGCAGGCGTTGGTTTTTATAATTGGCAACAACAATCCGCTTTAGAAGATGCGCAAAGTCAATTGCACAGCATTAATCTTGAACAAGATGCAACTAAGCGTACACAAGCTTTAGAAGCTTTTTTAGAAAAGTCTCCTGAATCTTTACACAATTCTATATACTTAAGTCTTTCTGAAGTGTATATGCAAGAAAAAAACTACGCTAAAGCTGCTGAAGTGTACGGCATGATTGCCCATGCCAACACCCAAAAAGCTGTAGGCATTTTAAGTGCTTTAAACCAAGGCCAAGCTCTTATTTTGGCAGGTAAAGGCAAAGAAGCTGTTGCTGTTTTAGAAACACTTGTAGCTGAGGTACCCACAGCAGAAAATACCATTGTGCAGCAAGCTTTAGCAGAAGCTGCTCTTATGAGTGGCGACCTTGATAAAGCTAAGGCCGCCTTTGAAGCCATTGCCAATGCTACCACTGGCAGCGAATCTGAATTTTACCGTTATCGCGCTCGCTCTGTGAGCGCCGAAAAATAGTAACTTTGCTATATTAAAACATAAAGGAGACTGCATGAGCCATCCTCTATTGCAGGCAGACGGCGGCAGCACTCACTTACTACTTGGCAACGAAGCCATAGTACGCGGTGCCCTTGAAGCCGGTATGAATGTTATTACGTGTTATCCTGGTACGCCCTCTTCTGAGGTGCCCGATACTTTTTATCGTATAGGTAAAATGGGCGGCAATGAGCGCTATCGCATGGAATATTCTGTTAACGAAAAAGTAGCCTATGAAGTGGGCGCAGGGGCTGCCTTAGCCGGCGCTTTAACCCTTGTGACCATGAAGCATGTGGGCGTCAACGTAGCTGCAGACCCCTTGCTTACCACGGCGTATACAGGTCTGCCCGGCGGTTTAGTTTTACTTTCTGCCGATGACCCAGGCTGTCACTCAAGCCAAAATGAGCAAGACAACCGCTATTATGCTCGTTTTGCCTCCATGCCTTGCTTTGAGCCATCCACCGCAGCTGAAGCTTGCTCCATGACCACAGCTGCTTTGCTTTTGGCTCGTGAAACAGAACAGCCCGTGCTTTTGCGCACCACCACGCGTCTTAATCACCAGCGCGGCCCTGTAACCTTTAGCGCCTTGCCAGAACCAGCAGCCATCAAAACCTTTGAACGCTGTCCACAGCGTTTTGTACCTGTGCCTGCTGTGGCTAGAAATCGCCACATAGAGCTTGAGGCTAATATGCAAGACGTCAAAGGCATGGTAGAACAATACTACATTCGCACCAAGGGTGCCAATGCCTCCTTTGGTATTATCACCTCTGGTATTGCTCGTGCTTACTTACACGATGCTTTAACAGCCCATGATGGCTGGCAAGATAAGGTAGACGTGCTTGAGCTTGGTATGACCTGGCCCTTAGCAGAAAATGCTCTTATCAAGTTTATAGAAAGCCATGATATGGTGCTGGTACTTGAAGAAGGCGAAAACTTGCTTGAAAAAGATATTCGCGCTCTTGTGCAAAATGCTAAGCTCACTACGCATATTGAAGGCAAAAACGATATTTTGACCATTCAAGGTGAATATGACTATGCCAAGGTAAGCCAAAGATTGGCTGCCCTTTTGGGTGAAACACTACCTGTAGCAAGTCAAGACGCGGCGCATAACTTAACCATGCCCAATCGTCCACCAAACTTATGCGCTGGCTGTTCGCACCGCGCAGTATACTATGCTGTTCGTCAAGTTTATGGTGATGAAGCCATCTACTCCAGCGATATTGGCTGTTATACTCTTGGTTTACTCCCCCCCTTACGTATGGCAGATTTCCTCGTATGTATGGGCGCTTCCATCTCTGCCGGTAGTGGATTTTCTGCCGTATCAGATAAGCCCGTCATAGCCTTTATTGGCGATTCTACTTTCTTCCATACAGGCTTAAATGGTCTTGCCAATGCTGTCTTTAACAAGCATAACCTTATTATGGTTATTTTAGATAACGGCACCACCGCCATGACCGGTCACCAGCCTAACCCTGGTATGGATCAAGAAGTACTAGGTTCTGTATCTTTACACTTAGATATTGAAGCCATTGTGCGTGGTATGGGTGTGCCCCACGTACGTAAAACCAAAGGCTTTAACTTAAAGAGCACCATGAGAGCCCTTGAAGAGCTTAAAGCAGAAAGTGGCGTTCGCGTACTTATTGCCGAAGAGCCTTGTGTGCTTTATGCTCGCCGCACCTTAAAAAGAGCCCCAGCCCAAGTGGCCTATGTGGCAGAACAAAATGATGCGGCCAAAGCCTGTGTAGAAAACTTTGCTTGCCCAGCCTTTATACGTAACGAAGAAGGCATGAGTGTAGACCCAAGCCTGTGCGCCGGCTGTATGGTCTGTCTACAAGTGGCGCCTAAAGCCTTTAAAGCAAAACGTAAGGATGAGGTGTAATATGCAATCACGTCTTCGTATTTATATGACCGGCGTTGGCGGTCAAGGCACCCTTACTGCTACCACTTTGCTAGCTCGCGTAGCCTTAGATCAAGGTTTACAAGTGACCGCTGGCGAAGTACACGGCATGGCACAACGCGGCGGTGTGGTAGAATCTGTAGTATTGCTTGGCGGCTGGCTTTCTCCTAAATTAGGCCACGGCGAAGCTGATGTGCTTATGGGTTTTGAACCACTAGAAACCTTACGCGCTCTACCCTATTTAGCACCTCAAGGAAGAATATTCTCAAGCCTTGATCCCTTACCTCCCGTAAGCGTAAATCTTGGCAATGAAGTGTATCCTGCCATTGAAGACATTAAAGCTGCCATTATTGCTAAATGCAGCGATGCGAGCTTCTATCCTTGCCGTAGTCTTGGTATCGAAGCAGGCTCCATTCAAGCAGGTAATACCGTACTCTTAGGCGCCCTTTGCGCTGCAGATATGCTACCTTTTGGCGTAGAAGCACTAGAAGCCGGTATTCGCAAATATCTTGCCCCTAAAATTGTAGATGCTAATATTAA
>CAYJND010000020.1:12625-22013 GCA_964371565.1 uncultured Desulfovibrionaceae bacterium | reverse complement strand
TAAGATAAGGCTCATAAATATCTTCAATGGTGCGCACTTCTTCAGAGCACGCCACAGCTAAGGTTTTAATACCCACAGGCCCGCCATCATACACATTTATCAGCACTTCTAAAAGCTTTCTATCCATCTGATCAAGGCCATGTTTATCCACATCCATGCGCTGCATGGCCGCGGCGGCTTGGGGTTCTGTTATACTACTCTCCCCTTGCACTAAGGCAAAATCGCGCACGCGGCGTAGTAATCTATTGGCAATACGCGGCGTACCACGCGACCGGCGACCTATCTCTAAAGCGCCGCCGCCATCAATGGCAATGCCTAAAATCTTCGCCGTGCGACTTACAATGCGCGCCAGCTCTTCAGGATTATAAAACTCTAATCGCGTTACTATGCCAAAGCGATCGCGCAAAGGTGAAGACAACATGCCCATGCGCGTGGTGGCGCCCACCAAGGTAAAAGGCTCTAAGTCAATTTTAACGGTTCGAGCAGCCGGCCCCTGACCTATGATAAGATCTAGCTTAAAATCTTCCATGGCAGGATACAGCACTTCTTCCACCGCAATGGGCATACGGTGAATCTCATCCACAAAAAGAATATCATGGCGCGAAAGATTGGTTAAAATAGCGGCTAAATCTCCGCTTCGTTCAAGCACAGGCCCAGAGGTGCACACAATATTTACGCCCATCTCAGAGGCAATAATTTGCGCAAGTGTGGTTTTGCCAAGGCCGGGATTACCACAAAAAAGCGTATGATCCAGCGCCTTATTGCGCTCTTTTGCCGCGCCCAAATACACACGCATATTGGCACGCAACTCTTCTTGGCCTATAAAATCATCCAGCGAACGAGGCCGAACAGATTCATCAGCGCCGCCGCGCTCGGCATCTTCTGACTGCATAAAAGAGGACGCAGGGGGCTTGGTCATTATTTAGCCCCTGCCTTAGCCAGCGCTTTTAGCACAGCGCGCAAAGCACCAGATACATCTAAATCTGGTTCTTCTTGTAAAATACTACGAGCCAGCGGCGCCGTTTCTTCTTCGCCATAGCCCAAATTACTTAAGCCATCTAAAACATCGCGCAAAATAGAGCCGGCAGAGGGTGCAACGCCAGCGAAACTCGGCGTTCCATCCACTTTAAGTTTGTATTTTAATTCAAGAAAAATATGCTGTCCCGTTTTTTTACCAATACCAGAAACGCGCGTTAAGGCCACCATATCATCTTCAAGCACCATGCGCCGCAAATCATCAGGGCGATACAAAGAAAGAATAGCCAAAGCCGTGCGCGCGCCTACCTTAGAAATACTTACTAAAGTTTCAAAAGTTTGGCGCTCATCCCAGCTTTCAAAGCCAAAAAGCTCTTGTGAGTCTTCGCGCACTTGAAAGCTGGTATAAAAAGTGACAAATTCCCCCTTGGCGGGCAAATGGCTTAAGGTGTGATTAGGCAAAGAAACGGCATAGCCAAGGCCGCTATCGGTAACAATAAGACAATTATTACCCCATAATTCGCCAATTCTTCCCTCAATTCGCGCTATCATGCTATCCTCCAATGGAAACCATTTTCTTCTGCGCCACCGCTTGAGCTTGTTTTGCTTTAAGCAAAGCTTCGCCTAGGGGTTTTTCCTTAATGGCTTTTTCAAAAACTTGGCACAGCTCTTGTTCTAGGCAATGCTGCCTTTGCGCTGCATCTTCATGAGCGCATAAACTTTCGCTGCGTAAAATATGTCGTAAATCATGCTCGGTGTCTGCAAAAAGGCAGGTGCGCAATTGCCCATCTGAGGTAACGCGCAATCTATTACACCAATGGCAAAAATGATTAGACAGGGCAGATATAATGCCTAAACGCCCTTGCCCCTCTTTTTGCCCATCATAGAGCCTATACATACGTGCTGGCCCCTGATGTTTGTTTTGATGTTCTTCTTTACCTTGCTCAGCGCCTTGCTCTGCTAGCTCTTGCGCCTCTCTTTGCAAAGGCTCAAGATCTACAAATTTTTTCGCCTCTTGCAAAATATCTTGCGCCGGCAAATATAAATTTTCTGTCCAGGTGGTTTCAGCCCCCATGGGCATAAACTCAATAAAGCGCACATCGACTCTATGCTGCATAGCAAAGGAAATAAAATCTTTCATTTCCACATCACTTACCCCGCGCATGGCCACAGCATTAATCTTTACCCCAATACCTGCCGCAAGCAAGGCCTCAATGGTAAGCAATACTTCCTCAAGCATATCTCGCCCCGTAATACGGGCAAAGGTAGCTTTATTAAAACTATCTAGCGAAATATTTATGGCCTTAATACCCAGCTCTTGTAGCTTTGGCACATGGGGGCGCACCAAGGTGCCGTTGGTAGTAATGCGCAGGTCTACCTCTGGGTACAAATCATGTATGGTAGCCACAAAATTCATAAAGCCTTTGCGCACAAAGGGCTCACCGCCGGTGAGACGAATTTTTTGTATGCCCATGCGCAAAGAAGCCGCCACAATGGTGAGCAGCTCCTCATAGCGCAAAATAGATGTATGGGGTATAAAATTATCTTCTACGCCGCCGCGACAGTACGAACATCGAAAATTACAATGATCTGTCACCGACAAGCGCAGGTAACGTGCCACACGCCCATGTTCATCGGAAAGTAAGGCTGTGCTAGTCACGCTCATAACCGGGTAGTAATAAGGATGAAGCACCCGATTGACCTTGCCCCTTAGGACAGTCTTTTTGCAAATAACAAATTTCGCAGGCGCCCTTAAAGGGGAAATGCGTCACCACAGCAAAACGGCGGCTAAGGCTTGGGCCCTCTTCTTTATAGGGCATGCCAAGCTCTTCTAAGGCGGCGTGCAAAGTATCGGTGGGGCGCGGCGCAGGGGCGCAGCCAGCGCTTTCTACATCAGGTAAAAGATCATGCACAACAGACATACACAAAGTTTGCGCCAAGGCATTATCCGCATAGGCTTGTGAGGCAGATTCAGCCCAGGCATTATCTATGCTTTCTTCTACAGACTCTGGCAACCAGACTACCAAATATTTTACCTTTCCTGTATTAACCACATAGATATTGAGGGATTCTTTCCAGCTTTCCCACAAGTTCATAAAGCGGTCAAACATTTGTCCGCCAATGCGTGTTTCTTGGCTATTGCGCATAATAAGCTCTAAATCAAAATAAGGGTCGGCGGTAATCTTTTCCAAGGTATAGTTATTCATACTTTTTTCCTAAAATTTAATAAAGATATTGTCTTGGTGAATTTTATCATTATATAATAAAGAACACCAAGGTACTTTTTGCTCCCTCTTTTTGGCGCATATACACGCTTACGTCAAGAAAAAGCCGTAATTTCTAACAGTGCTCTTTTTTTTAACCGTACTTTTTACACCTTTATAATTGTGCAAAAATATCAGAAAAAATCCTACTGAGCCAAGGGAAAACATAAACACAAAATATCTTATGGCAAGAATAATACTTGATTAAAAATGCAGTCTTCCGTATTTCCCAAGGAAAGGTACTACACATTTTTCATAGCCAGCAAGAAAAGGGGGCCCTATGCCCACACGCGAACAAGTCGAATCCATAGAGGCAAGAATAAATCCGCGGGTGCAAATGATATATATAAAGCCCCCGTATACTTCGCATTTAGACGATGCTAAATTGCTTTCTGCCGATTCTGCCATGGCTACACAAAAAACCTTAGCAGAAGAATCACAACTGGCAGAAGGTATTGCTGAACGTTCGCCTTTTTTGCTGCATGACTTAGCAAAAACTGCTGTCCCCTCGCAGCCAGAGCAGTACACAGGACACCTTGTAAGCACAAAAGGATAATCACAAGGATTTGACATGACACAAGACAAAGATTTTCCCGCGCGTATACGTTATGAATATAAAGAAAAAGCCCATACAGAGTTGCAAACAGCCCATGGTGTATGGGGGGGTATTAATCCCCATGGTGAAATTGAGCTAAATTTTTATACCGAAAGTGACAAGATGCCGCCTTTTTCTGAGCGCCTTGTGGATAGTGACGGTAATCTTGGGCCAGAAATGATACCCGACGATGAAGATATCCGTCACGTAACACGTACTATTCATAGTAAAATTTTATTAAACCATCGCACAGCGCTGGCTGTTATGGCTTGGCTTGAAGAAAAAATTGACAGCCTAGAAATGGACGAAGCCAGCCTTTTTTTAGATGACGACACAGGAATAGAACAATAAATGCAACAAAGCTTTCATATTTTGACCTTTGGCTGCCAGATGAATGTCAATGACTCTGCCTGGCTTGAGCGCGCCCTTGTGCAACGCGGTTTTGTAAACACCCCTTTGCACGAAGCCACTGTGGTTATTATCAATACATGCTCTGTACGTGAAAAACCAGAGCAAAAAGTGTATAATACCTTGCGTAAAATTCGCCATGAAACCCGCAACACACCGGGTGCTTTTGCCGTGGTGGCAGGTTGTGTTGCCCAGCAAATTGGACAAGATTTTTTTGAAAAATTTGAACAAGTGCGCCTTGTGAGCGGTGGCGATGGCATGAAAGACATTCCTGCTAGCATCGAAAAACTTTTTGCTGAGCCTGGTTTAAAAATTTCGCTAGTAGATTTTTCTGAAAGTTACCCAGAGCGCGACGCAGCCTTACAAAAAGAAAATACCTCGCCCATATCGTATGTTAATATCATGCAAGGCTGTGACAATTACTGTGCCTATTGCATTGTACCTTTCACACGCGGGCGCCAAAAATCTCGTGCCACATCGGCCATTTTGGCAGAATGTCAAAGCCTTATAGAGCACGGCTGCAGAGAAATTTGCTTGCTTGGGCAAAATGTGAATTCTTTTGGGCAAGATAGCAGCGGCGATGGTACAAGCTTTGCCACATTACTTTACGCCATTGCAGCTTTGCCAGGCCTTGAGCGCCTGCGCTTTATGACCCCGCATCCCAAAGATTTTTCGCCTGAAGTCATACGCGCCTTTGGTGAGTTAGAAAATCTTTGCCCCCATGTGCACTTGCCCTTGCAGGCAGGGTCAGATGCCGTGCTTAAAGCCATGGGGCGCAAATATACCAGTGCGCACTTTCTCTATTTAGTAGAAGAAATGCGCAAGGTTCGCCCTGACATCAGCTTTTCATCAGATATTATTGTGGGCTTTCCCGGCGAAAGTGAAGACGATTTTCTCTGCACCCTTGATATGGTAGAAAAAGTCAATTTTCGGGCTTCGTTTTCTTTTTGCTATTCAGATCGCCCCGGCACCAGAGCCTCTACCTTTCCCGTAAAAGTGCCTCAAGAAGTTATGTTAGAGCGCTTACACAGATTGCAAGAAAAGCAAGATAGCCTCACCGCAGCTTGGCTTGCCCAGCGCCCTGGGCAAAACACGGTTTTGCTTTTAGAAGATATGAGTAAGAAATCTCAAAGCCAAGAGGGTGAAGTGTTCTGGCAAGGCCGCGACCCCCATGGGGTAACGGTAAATGTATCTTTAGCACAAGGTCTTGGTCAATGCGGCCTTATGCTACCTGTGCAATTAACCAGTGCCAAAAGACATACCCTTATGGGTAAACAGGCAGGTAATCCATGGTAATTATGAAAATATTAGGGCTAAGTATCGACACCACGGCCAAAACCCCCATCTTGCTCTTGCAAGAAGAGGGCGATGGACGCATGTTGCCCATTTGGGTAGGCTCTATGGAGGCCATGAATATTTCTTTGGCATTAAGCGGAAAAAGCGGACCGCGCCCCTTAACCCATGATCTTACTCTGGCTATCATTGAAAGCTTAGGCGCCAGCGTTACCTCTTTAGAAATTACCAATTTTAGTAATGGTACTTTTTACGCTGATCTTGTTTTGCGTCACGAGGAGCAGTTACAGAGAATGGATTGTCGCCCCTCTGATGGTATTACCCTTGCCCTAAAACTTGGACTACCCATTTATGTGCATGAGGATGTTTTAGAAAATGCCACCCATGCTGAGCAGCGCCAAGATGCGGCTTCCTTTCATGTACTGCGCGAAGATGATTTAAAAGACTTTAAAGACTTGCAAAGCGAAAAAACTAATATCAAGAATATAAAAATTTCTGCCACGCCAGAGCCTAGCCCCGCCGCTAAACCAGCTGCCCCAGCTAGCAAGCCCAGCATTAGTATTAAGAAAAAAGGGCCACGCATTCAGCATGTAACCATGACAGTGCAACCCAAAGCCCATGTAAAAACTCTTATTGACGCTAAAGGCGAAGAAATGAAAGAACAAGATATAGAAAAATTACTCAATAACCTTGAGCCTGCATCCAACACGCGCATGTAAAGTCTAGAAAATCTTATACTATAAAATAAACTATATACCAAAAAAAGTCTCACTATATTGCATGCACACCTCTAAAGTAAAATGCTTATGAGGCGATATATTATACTAAGCATAAAGGAAAATACAGGTGATGCGCATGCAAGACTATGAACAATTTCAAAAAATACACGAATTTTTTCATCAAGGAAAATCAGACCTTGCCTTGCGCCTGCTTATGCAAGTGCAAGCAGATAAGATTGCTTTGCAAGACCGTGTAGATATGTTGCAAGCGCGCATTCAAGAGTTTGAAGATATTTTGTTACTTTCTAAAGCATTATATTTTGACAATGATTTTTATTGGTTGCAGTCTAACGCTCATGCAGAAGGCCCCTTTTGCCCCCATTGCTATGAGGGAGATGGCACACTTTTTCGCTTGCGTATGCAAGAGAATGCTTTATATTGTAGGTGCTGTTCTTCGGTGTATGCATTCAATGCCCACGCCGTAGGGCAAAGTATGCCATTACCTAAACCTCGCACTGCGACGCGTATTCCCTTTAGCACAAGGAAGCTCTAATGCCGCCTACAAGCAAAGAACCAAAGGCGTTACGTGCGCCTGCGGACGCTTTGACTTCAACCCAGGCGCAAGATATTTCACCCACAGCGGCAAGCCCCTCCACAAACACTGCCGCTACACCGCGCCCCCTTGGGGGGGTGTTTTCTCCTGTGGCGCAATTTCCTGGCGCGAGTTATGACAAAGTACTATCCACTAGCAAAGATACGCCTTACGAGCCCACAGCCCCCGCAGTAAAAGCCAAAGAAAGCGTAAAACATTTTGTGCGCAACAATACAAGTGCGCAATCCATTAGCCCGCATTCGTATGAGCATGCTTTGCTCTTGGTCGAAATGGAAAATCACGCCCGTGTAGATAAAAGCGCTTTGCGCGCTGCTGGCATTGCCCATGTGCAAGTGCTCACCTGCGGCATGCTGGCGGCACGTTTTTTAGCCATGCAAGCCCAAATGTACTCCAACGATGCCCAGCAAATTGACATCATTTTTTGCACCCCGCGCCTAGAAGACATGTCGGCACTGCAATGGATGGAACTTATGCGCTTACACCCCATTATGGCGCACATTCCCATGGTGGTGATCAGCGGCGATAGTCAAGAAATAGAAATTTTAAGCACCCTTGAAGATGGCTTTGATGGCCTGCTCAAGCGCCCCTATAATCAAGATGATGTGCGCCGCCTTTTGGGGGAAGTGCATACACATTTTACCCCCCGCCACATGCCGCAGGCAGAATTAAGCCAAGCTGACTTTACTGCCACATTAAAATTGCTTGAAAGCTATCAGGGCGAAGGCGCCAAAGCAGAGCTTAATTTTCGCGAGGGCTTGCGCCATATTAAAGAAAAGTCTTGGAATAGCGCCATCCAAGCTCTTACCAAGGCACTTTATCACAAAAGCATTAAAGGCGAAGCAGAATACGCCCTAGCCGCAGCGTGGCAAGGCAAGCAAAGCTTAGAAAAACAGCGTTATTATTTAAGCGAGGCCTGCACCACTTTTGTGCGCACCCAAAAATGGGCCAGAGCGCGTCTAGCCTATACGCAGCTTTTGCGTGTCTTACCTACGGCAGAAAACCCCTTTATTCGTCTGGCAGAAAGCCATATTAAGGCGCAAGAATTTAAAGAAGCCGCCGGCCTTTTGGTACTGGGCCTTGATCTTGGCAATAGCGAAAATACCGTCACACGCTTGGCAAGAGCGTGCCTTTTTACAGAAAATCCCCCCTTTACTCTGGGGCAAATAGAAAAAAATTTCACAGCCGAAGACCTTTTACCCTTAGTGCACGCTTTACCTGCAGAAATGCAAAGACTGAGCGACACCCATGAGGCCAATACCCAGCAGTATCGCCAAGAACTTGCCAGCCTTAAAGCACAAGCCAGAGCCATGCCCGTGCACGATTCGGTATTAGCTTTGCAACAAAAAGAAGCACAGCCAGAACGCATGAAGCCAGAACAACAAGTCGCCCCCTATGACCCTAGTTCTTATAGAGGGCCCACAGGTGAAATTTCTGGAGTTATTCCTGGCATGCCTACTTTGATTAATGCTAAAAAAAGTACAGATTCTGTAGATGAGCGAGCACAAAGTGTGCTTGACCCCCTAGGTGAAGAAGATCATGGCGTCGAACTTTTTTCTGCTTTCCCGCGCCTAAACGACATGGCTACGGTAGTTAAAGTGACGTGGAACCTGATGAAAAGTAAGGGCTAATTTTTACTTTCTTTCTTATATAAATTTTATGAGAGCGGAAGTTTTTTACATAAAACAAACTCCGCTCCCCCACATTTTGCAAAAAAAAGCCTTGGCGCCACCTATCTTTTTTTGATAGAACACGCGAGCCACGGCAACAGGCGAAAAATTTACTTATAAGGACATGTCATGCCAGCAGTTACCTCTAGCGTTCAGCTTTTAAGTCATACCCCAGAGCCACTCTCTGTGATTTATGCTGCCTGCCGCCAATGTTATTTTGACGGTTTTGTGGGTGATATGTGGCCAGCCCTTACCGACACAAGCCACGCAGAGCATATTGAACAAGCAAAGCAAGCAGCCCTTATTGAAAAAATCGTCGCCTCAGGCCATGCCAGCACCATTGAACATGTGAGCTTTACCTTTGCCATTAGTGGCATCTCACGCGCGCTTTCTCACCAATTGGTGCGCCACCGCATTGCCTCTTACTCACAGCAAAGTCAACGCTATGTCAATGGCGCCGCCTGCAATTATATCATCCCACCTGCCATTGCTAAAAACCCTGAGGCACTAGCCCGCTTTGAAAGCTTTATGAACGAAGTAGGCTCTGCCTACGCCGACATACATGCCCTGCTCAGCGCTCATGGTAATGAGGGTAAAGCCAATGAAGATGCACGCTTTGTGCTGCCGCAAGCCGCTGAAACACGTATTGTGGTGAGCATGAATTGCCGAACCCTGCTCAATTTCTTTTCCCACCGCTGTTGCACCCGCGCCCAGTGGGAAATTCGTAAAGTTGCCCAAGATATGCTTGCCATTTGTCGCGAGATACTACCAGAAGTCTTTGCCCATGCCGGCGCCCCTTGCGAAAAAAGCAAAACCTGCCCCGAGGGCAAGTTTAGCTGTGGGCGTTATCCGGC
>CAYJND010000020.1:0-12525 GCA_964371565.1 uncultured Desulfovibrionaceae bacterium | reverse complement strand
GGGGGGGAAGGAAAACCGCCTAGACGCACCATATCCGTAAGGCGCTAAAGCGCCAATGGCTACAAGCCCTTTGGGTGTTTTTGCTAGCGCCAAAAAGTTTTCCTCCCCCCACTCTTTTTGAAGCGCGCTTTATATAGGCTTCTCTTGTATGGTCAACACATGTATAACTTGCTCTGTAGTATACATAAATTCTTTTCCACAAAAAAAGCCTTTTCCAGCAAAGTAGAAAAGGCTTTTATTTTACATTTTTTTATATCTTACAGTTGCTGTAGCACCCACACAACCTTACCCAAAATGCGAGATTGTAAGGTTTTGGCAGGCAGGCGAACCTCTGGATAGTCTGCAGCATCAGAGCGTAAAATATAGTGCACATCATCGCTATCTAAAAAGACTCTTTTAATGACAAGTCCCTCATGTGGCCAATATAAAGCATATACCATACCGGACACAGGAGTCTTTACACTGCTATCCACACCCATATACGCCCCCACTTGCACAGTGGGCTGCATATTGGGCGCTTCCATACGCACCACTTGCACACCGACCTCTGCATGGGAAAGAGGCAAGGAAATCTTGCCTACTTGCGGCAATACTGGGTGCGCTGCGCCGTCTTTATATTCACAGGACATGGCATGTACTGTAACCAAGAGGCTTTTTGTGCTAGGTTCACCGTACAGCGTGGGCGAAGCCACATTGTCTGATAAACCCATGGCAGGACCTTCTTGAGGTAAATAGCCATCTTCGGTGCGCAAATACATGGGCCCAACGCCCTGTTTAATCCAATCAGGATTAAGACCAAACTTTTCAAAAAGTTTCATAACCCATTCTGCAGGTACAGAATTTCGCCTTTTGGCATCAGAAATACTGGATTGGCGTATTTCTAGCAATTCTGCAATTTCTACTTGAGTCTTAGTGCTTGTAGCGAATTTTATACGCTCATAAGCTTCTGGAAACGAGGACATATGCCCCACCTCATTATCTACCCTAAGGTATTTGTTATATTATTTTTGAATAGGTGCCAACACAGGGTCATCGCTGGAAAGCACAATACGGCTATTATTACGTAAAGAAGTGCGCAATACCTCAAGACCCTTTTGGTACTCATAAAACTCAGGAGACTTGCCAAAAGCTTTAGCAAAAATTTGCGCCGCTTCCGCATCGCCTTCACCGCGTATAATTTCTGATTTTTTATTAGCTTCTGCTATAATAACCGCTTTTTGGCGATCTGCATCAGAACGAATACGTGTAGATTCTTCCACACCCTCTGAGCGATATTGCTTTGCCTGACGTTCACGCTCAGCACGCATACGCTCAAAGATAGCTCTTTGGTTTTCTGCAGGCAAATCAGTACGTTTAATACGCACGTCAACCACTTCTACGCCAAAGCCCTTCATTAAGGCTGCCACACGTTTGGTGACTTCTTCCATAATTTGAGCACGCTGTGTAGAGACAACTTCTGTTAAAGTATAGCCACCCACAAGAGCGCGTAATTGTGAATACACTACGTCATCAAGGCGAGCCTGCGCGCCGGGAATGGTGCGCATGGTTTGATAAAATTGCAAGGGATTTTCTATGCGCCAACGGGCATAGTTATCCAGCACAATGGCTTTTTTATCTACCGTAAAGGCTTCCGTGGGTCTGGCGTCATAGTCTAAAATGCGCGCATCAAAATACAGCACATTTTGAATAAAGGGCAATTTAAAATGTAGCCCTGGGCCATATACAGCATCTTGCGGCACACCTAATTGTAATACAATGGCTTTTTCCGTTTCATGCACGGTAAAAAAGCTTTGTCCAGCCAATAAAATACATATAAAGAGGGTAATACCCAGTGCTAGAGGATTATTTTTCATTATTCAGCTCCTCCAGATAAGGGACCTACTTTCTTAATGCTTGTGTTTCTTGGCACTGTGGTGCCTGTTGCAGCCTTAGAACCTGAAGTACCTGTAAGACCAGGGGTCAGCGGCAAGAAAGGCAAAGTGCGGTCGGCAGTGCCAGCGGGCACAATAATTTTATCATTGGCATGGTATAAGATATCTTCCATAGCTTCAAAATATAAACGCTTTTTCGTAATGTCTTGCGCCTTATTGTATTCTTCCAACACAGATAAGAAACGGCTTGCACGACCTGTGGCATTTTGAATGCGTGTTTCTCTATAGGCCTGTGCTTGGTTTTCTAGCTGAGCGCCTTCACCGCGAGCTTTAGGCAAAATCTCATTGCGATAGGCTTCAGCTTCGTTAATGATGCGGCTTTTATCCTCACGGGCAGAAGCCACATCTTTAAAGGCATCAATAACTTCTTGCGGCGGATGCACATCTTGCAATTGAACAGCAATAATCTGCACGCCCACTTCGTAGCGATTCAAAATATTTTGCAACAGCTCTGTGGCATCACTTTGAATACGAATTTTACCATCGGTTATGGCAGAGTCAATCAGACTCTTACCTATAACTTCACGCATGGCAGCTTCGGCAGCATTACGTACCACAGCCGCTTGATTGGTCACATTAAACAAGTATTCCACAGGATCTTTAATTTTGTATTGCACGCTAAATTGCACATTTACAATATTTTCATCCCCGGTGAGCATAGAGGCTTCTTCTGGCACAGTGCGCAATTGCCCTTGCTGGAATGTAGAGCCTTGTCCCACAGAACGAAAGCCCACTTCTCCGCGTAAAACTTGAGTTACTTTAGGCTTATACACTGTTTCAATGGGTACAGGTAAATGGTAATGCGGACCTGGGCCCACAGTACGCACATATTTGCCAAAGCGCAAAATAACGCCCTCTTCATCAGGCTCTACAATAAAGATACCCGACAAGAGCCATACCAATATAAGAGCCCCGCCCATGAACCATGCACCTTTGCCGCTAGGCAGTTGCACACGTCCACGCAAGGGGTTTTCTGGCATTTTTCCAAAGTTAATAGGGGGCTTGCGATTATTATCGCCGCCATTGTCGCCATTGTCATTATTATTATCTCCACCGAAGGGAGATTGACGCGACTGCCTCTGCCGTTTTTCTTGTAGTTTATCCCAGTCCCAATTCATAATGATTTGAAAATAAGACACACAGCCCATTCGGTCAAGACATTGTACACATTTCTTAAAAAAAGACTTTTTGCTCCCTGCACGCCTTAGCACCTAAATTCTTTACAAAATGAGGCGCATACCGTATGAAAACAAAACGCAGCAACTCAAGACTTTTTTAAACATTCTCATAAGCTGCACATATAATAAGGATAATATATGAACAACATTTTTTTTCGCCCCCTTTGTCTTACCCTTGTAAGCACAGCCTTACTTGCTACAACCGCCTTAGCCATGCCCGGCATGGAGGGCAAAGCCCCAGGCAAAACCGCTGGTAAAATTACAGGAAGTTCTAATCAAATCACAGAAAAATATACCAAGATGGACGGTAATGGAGATGGCAGCGTAAGCGCAGAAGAATTTAAAGCCGCTTACCCGCAAATGACTGACGCTGTTTTTGGCATTATTGATAAAGATAATAAGGGCGGCATTAGCCTAGAAGAATGGATGCTGTTTCAAAAAGATCACATGCAAGGCATGAAAGAAGAACATGCCCCGCCAGCAAAAAATTCTAACCTTATTATCACTCCGCCTAAAAAAGACTAACATTATAGAGATACCGTGCCTTTAGGAAACACTTAAAGGCACTTTTCCTAAAGGTATATTATGACAGCGCAAGCCCTCACCCAACCCTCATTCCTGCCCATGAGCAAGCAAGAAATGCATGCCCTTGGCTGGGATGAATTAGACATTCTTTTCATCACCGGCGATGCCTATGTGGATCACCCCGCCTTTGGGGTAGCTTTGCTTGGCCGCTGGCTGGTGGCTCATGGGTATAAAGTTGGCATTTGCGCCCAGCCCCGTTGGCAAGACACCACAGATATCACCGCCATGGGGCGCCCGCGTTTATATGTGGGCATCACCGCTGGAGCGCTAGATTCACAATTGGCACACTATACCGCCTTTCGTAAAAAGCGCTCAGAAGATAGCTACACCCCCGGCGGTAAGGCAGGTGCTCGCCCCAATAGAGCCAGTATTATTTATGCCAATTTAGCGCGTCGCGCTTTTCCCGGTGTACCTCTTATTCTGGGAGGCATAGAAGCCTCTTTACGTCGCTTTAGCCATTATGATTTTTGGTCAGATTCTTTGCGCCGCTCTTTGCTTTTAGATGCCAAGGCGCATATGATTATTTATGGCATGGGCGAGCGCGCCGTGCTGGATGTGGCGCGCCACTGCGAAGCAGGCTTGCCCTTAGAGTACATTCAGGGTAGCGCATGGATGCAAAAAAGCGAAGAAATTGATTACAATCATAGCTATGTAGACTTGCCAAGCCATGATGACATGCTGACTGAGGCGTCTTTACTTATGGATGCTACCCTGGCGCTAGAAAAACATGTGCACAGCGGTAAGGATTATATTCGCCAAAGCTTTGGCTCGCGCGATTTGCTAATTGCACCGCCAGCCATGCCTCTTTCGCAAAAAGAAATGGACGATCTCTACGCTCTGCCTTTTCAAAGGGCGGCGCACCCAAGCTATGCAGAATCTATACCCGCCGAAGAAATGCTACGCACAAGCATTACGTCTCATCGCGGCTGCGGCGGTGGCTGTGCTTTTTGTTCTTTAGCTTTGCACCAAGGGCGACGCCTTTCTTCGCGCTCTGCCGCATCTCTTTTAGATGAAGCACAGGCCATGACCAAGAAAAAAGGCTTTAACGGAAGTATTTCTGACGTGGGCGGCCCCACTGCCAATATGTGGCAAGGTTCTTGCGCCAATACCAAGCCTTGCGTGCGCACTTCGTGTTGCCATCCCAAAGTTTGTCCTTTTTTCCGCACCCCGCAAATGCAACACATTCATATGCTACGAGATATAAAAGAGGTGCCCGGCATTAAGCATGTGCGTGTTGCCTCTGGCATTCGCGCCGACATTGCCATGGATGAACCCCATGCCGTGCATGCCTATACAGAAGAATTTACCGGTGGGCAGTTAAAAATTGCCCCAGAGCATAGCGAACGCGACGTGCTTGACCTTATGCGCAAACCCCCTTTAGAGGTTTTTGAAACCTTTCTTAAAGCCTTTCAAAATCATTGCCGCAAGGTGGGGCGCGAGCAATATGTGGTGCCTTATCTTATGAGCGCCTACCCAGGGTGCACCAATGGGCATATGAAAGAGCTGGCTCAGTGGCTTGCCCAAAGAAATTGGAAACCGCAACAAGTGCAGTGTTTTATACCCACACCTGGCACCGTAGCCACGGCCATGTTTTATACTGGCCTTGATACGCATAAAGAGCCCATCTATGTGGCACGTACCGATGCCGAGCGTTTGCGTCAACATCGCATTCTTTTACCTGAGTTAGGCCGTCCGCCGCAAAAATCTGGCAAAGCTTTTGCGCAAGAGTCTAGGGGCAAAGCACCAGAAAAAAGAAACCATTCACGCAAGCCAAGGCAGGATGAAAAGGGATATGCACATCCTAAAAAGCAAGGATTAAAAAGGAAAAAGCATGGCTGAACACGAGCATAGACTTACCCTTCTGGAAGAAGGTTTTTACTTTCAAGAAAAACTCCTCAAAGAGCTAGATGAAGCTTTGCAAGAGCAGCAAAAATACATCACGCAATTGGAAAAAAAATTGGCCCGCGCCGAAGAAAAAATTGCTAACCTTACCAACCAGCAAGAGGGCGGCTTTGTGCAAACAGTACCGCCCCATAGTGTAAAGTGGTAATTTGTTTTCTGCGCTGACCTAAGGAATTTTCTATGAAATATGTGGGCTTATTTGGGGGATCTTTTAACCCCGTGCATGTGGGGCACATACGGCTAGCCATTGAAGCGCTGGAGTATACCAATTTGCCCTATGCCTTAGATAGTGTAGAGCTTATTCCCTGCGCTTTGCCCGCTCATAAAGCCCCTCAAGATCTTTTACCCTTTGCCCTGCGCTATGCCATGCTTGAAGCGGCTTGCGCGCCCATAGCAGGCCTTACCGTCAGCAATATTGAAGAGAAACTGCAAGGCACCTCTTATACTTGGCATACGCTAAAGCATTACGCGCAAACCTTTCCTGAGCAGCGCCATCTTTTTATGGAAGGCATAGAAAATTTACAAGACCTGCCCCACTGGCACAGGGGCTTAGACCTTCCTTATTGGGCAGATATTGGCGTGGTGCCGCGTGGTGATGGTGACGAAGAGCTTTTCGTGCGCACCGTCAAACAACATTGGCCTGAGGCACAGCTTTGTAAAAAACCTTGCCTTACGGCTCGCGTAAACATACAAAACAAAGAAGCACGTATTTTTTATATGCCCATACCCCGATTAGACATTAGTGCTTCGTACTTGCGAGAGCGCTGGCTCGCTGAAAGATCCTTGTATGGACTTATGCCCCATGCCGCGCAAGTTATTTTAGAAAAATCCCGCCCAGAGGCTCAAAAATATTGGGGCTAGACGCTGTTAATAAAGGACTTTTCCATGAGCATACCTAAAGATATACGCTACGATTTGGCCCGCGCCGAAGGCTATTTGCAAAAATCTGACTTGCCCATGGCTTTAGAAAGCATTGCCATGGCCTTACGTCATGTGAGCTCGCAACACATACAAAGTATCAGCGCTGTGGAAAGACATATAAATACTTTTTTACAGCGTATAATTGTTCAGCCAGATTTACAAAACTTGCTCGACCCTCACGGCAGCGGAACCCCGTATGCTGTAGAATATAAATATGGCAAAGAAAATGCCTTAGCCACAGTACTGCGCGAGTTTGCAAAAATTTTACGCGATACCAATCAGAAAAGAGAAGAATTTTACGAAAAAAGAGACCGACTACAAGAACTCTTACAAAAAGGGCTTAGCCTTATTGAAGAAGGGCAAATAGGTACAGGCGCCTCTTTTTTGCAAAGAGCGGCCAAAGAATACCCTCAAGAGGCACATACCATTGTATCCATTGGGCAAGCGCTCTTGCATTATGAACAATATGCCGTGGCAGCTAAAGTGTATCATGATAGTTTAGGCCATCATCCTAAAAATAAAGTTTTTTATTCCAATGCCATTAAAGCCTATGTGCATGCAGAAGACTTTGCCGGTGCCATTCACGTTTTTCATCGTGCCTTACAACAGTTTGGGCGCCATCCACGCAGTGTAGCTAAGCTTGCAGAACTCTATATGCTTTGGGATAAAGAGGAAGAGGCAGAACTTTTAGCCCAAGAAGCTTTAGCCATGGACACCAACGAAAATCTGGCTCAAGAAATATTGCTGGTGCTGGAAGATAAAAAAGAAGCACGAGAAATGGAAGCGCTGGCCCTTGAAGAAGAAAAACAGCGTGAAGAGCGCCTCCAAGCTACATTAGAAATTCAAGCGCAAGAAAAAGCCCGTGCTGATGAAATGCTTAGTCTTGAAACAAGCGTAGCTGATGATGCAGATAGGCTGGAAGCAGCTGAAAATGACCAGAATAAGCTGGATGCACAGGACGAGCAAAATGAGACCCATGAGCAGGAAACCTTCGCCCCGCCCTCTGAAAAAGACATGGTGCAAGGCCTTGCCCAAGATGTGCTCTTATCCTTTCAAGATGTGGGTAGCAAAAGACGTTCATAAGGTAGCACTCCCCATGCAGAGACGCAAACATGCTCTCTTCTAAATGGATGGTCTGCATTTCTTATCTGACGCAGCAGATCGCCCATTTTCAGCGCAGTATTTTTAATTAGGCGTTACGTTCGACTAAAGCCACAGTACTTGCTACTTGGCGTCCATAGGCTGTTTGACTTTGCAATTGCTTTTCGATGGTAGAAATACCTTTTACCACTGTAGAGTGGCGTCTATTCATGCGCATGCCAATTTCCTCAAGAGTAGCAGAGGTATGCTTACGCGCCAAATAATAAATGGTATCACGAGCCAGCACATATTCTTTGCGGCGGCTCTTAGAGGTGATTTGCTTTTCGCTCACAGAAAAAGAGGCGCAAACCAAGGCAACAATGCGCTCCATATCTAATAAAGAAGCCATGGGCATAAATTGCCCTAACACATCCATGGCCAGCTCAAGACTCACAGCGCTATGCAAATGTTTTGCCTTAAAAATAACGTTGCGCAAACAGCTTTCTAGCTGACGCACATCTTCGTGCAAATGATCCACCAATAAATCGGTGACCGAACTTGGCAGGGCTATATCTTGCGCATGCGCTTTTTGCTGTAAAATAGAGCGGCACATATCGCGCGTTGGTTTATCAATTTGTGTGAGCATACCCGAGCAAAAATGCGACACCAGTTGGCTATCTACATTTTTAAGCTCTCTTGGGCTAAAAGAAGAAGTCAGCACCACGCGGCTACCTTGCGCTTGCAAAGATTTAATGGTGGCTAGGGCTTCATTTTGTGTTTTTTCTTTGCCTTGAAAATGGTGCACATCTTCTAACAGCAAAACATCAAGTCCGCGCAAAGAAGATTTAAATTCATCCATTTGGCTATAGCGGCTAGCGCGCACAAAATGCGAAGTAAATTCTTCTGCTGTTAAATACCCTACGCGGGCTTGCCCATTAACCTTGATTAAGTTTTGCCCTATGGCATGAATAAGATGCGTTTTGCCAAGACCAGAATTGGCACTAACAAAAAGTGTTTCTATACCAGAGGAAGGGCGACAAATATCTTGCGCAGCGGCGGCTGCCACCGAGTTGGTAGGGCCTACCACAAAATCTTGAAAATCATAACGCCAGCGTACACGCGTAAGCGGGCTTTGCGCTGTCATAGGTAAGGCTATGTCTTGACCAAGAGCCGCCCCCTGCGCAGAAGCGTGATCAGCACGGGACACATTTGCACGAGGCGTATGGCTTACTCTTTTTTGTGAAGGAGACATGCCCTCCACAAGGCAAGCACGACGCACAGCAGGACTTGCGGCGGCAACATCAGCAGCTTTATCTTCTTCGCGTACAGAAAAAGAGAGCCGCACTTGATCTTCGCTTATGTCTAAAGCGGCGGCACAAGCTGCACGTATAGCCACAGAAAAATGACGTTCAAGCCAAGCCGATACATAGGCACTGACTGTAAATACCTGAACGGCATTCCCTTCTATCTGTGCAGTAAGAGGAGAAATCCACACTTTATAATCGCCAGATTTAAGCGTTTTCCGTAGATTCTCACAAACTATTTCCCATTTCGTTGTCATGAGGCGTTTCTAGCAAAAAGATAAACATCTCAGCAATGGCAATTTTCAGAACTTACCGTCCTCTTTTCCCCCCAATAGCCAAGGTAAGGACTATACATATAACACTGCAAAATTATAAATAAAAAATATTCTTAATGATTTTTTATATCTTCCAATACCCTTTGTCTACAAGGATTTTTTTTTAAAAAAAATTTCTCTTGCATAAATTTTTTTCCAGTTTATCCACAAGAAGATAGATAATCTGCTCTTATTTTCTCCGATTTTCTTTAAATTTTAAAAAATATGCTAGAACTGGCAATTCAAGCCCTTAGCGCAAGTCAAGCCTTTTTTCTGTCATAACCAAAAATTGAACATAAAATATTTTTCCATTTTTTTCTCTCTATCCCTAAAGGACACGATCGAAATGACGATAGAGATTCATGTACGCCTAAGTACACTTTATAGATGGGCTCGTTGCCGTCACAACGAGCGTTTATAAACTTATTTGAGTGGTGCACTCGTAAAACACACCGGACACTCCCGTCTGGAGGGCATGTTGCTATGGGTAACATGCCCTTTGTGTTTTTTTTGCATAGGGTTGGCCTTATAAAAAATCTTTGGCAAATATCATAAAACATGCCATACTCACCTTATGACAAAGAAAACGACTCAGCACCCTTTAGCTTTGCTACCAGAGCTTTCCTTTACAGCCCCAGAGCCCATCACCGCCTCTAGCGCTGCCTCAAGTTCTCTTACTATCCCCAGTGATGAAGATTGCTTTGCCCTTTGGGATTCGTACTCTATGTTAGAAAATATTCGCGCCCATTCTTTGTTAGTGGCAGGCTTTGCCACATTACTTGCGCAAAAGGCAGAGCAAAAAGGACACAAAATTTGCACAGCATCAGTGCGCGCTGGTGCCTTGCTACACGATATCGCTAAAAGCTATACTATTTTACACGGTGGTAGCCACGCACAAATGGGCGCCTCTATAGTGATACAGCACACAGGCAACAGATATATAGCGCAAGGGGTGGCCATGCACGTGCATTGGCCGTGGAAAATCCCTCAAAATATTTGCGCCTTACCTTTTTTTATCATTTACGCTGATAAACGTATTATGCACGACACATGCGTAACACTAAAAGCGCGCTATAAAGACTTACTAGTGCGCTACGGCACCAACGAACAACATAGAAAAAATATTCGCCTCTCTTATGAGCAAGGGCGTAACATTGAAAAAGCGCTCTCTGCGCTCCTGGAGTGTGATTTACATGCGTATACTTTTGATAGCGGGCGGCTGGTCAAGCGAGCGTGAGGTATCTTTAAGCGGCGCTAAAGCCATTGCCACAGCACTCACAGATAGAGGGCATAGCGTTACTTTTTTCGACCTTTCTCTAAGCTTTGACTCTTTGCTGAGTACTGCCAAAGATCATGATTTTGCCTTTATCAATTTGCACGGTGCGCCTGGCGAAGATGGACTTGTGCAAGCTATGCTTGATACGGTGCCTTTACCGTATCAAGGTAGCAATGCCAGCGCTTCATTTTTAGCCCTTAACAAGGCCGCTACCAAGCAAAGATACCGCCAAGTAGATATCCCCACCCCTGACTGGGAATTTTTACCAGAGGCACCACCACTAACATGGCAGCCTAGCCTATCGTATCCCATTTTTGCCAAGAGCAATACCGGGGGCTCTTCTCTCTTGCTCTATTGCACCCAAAATGAAGGCCAGCTGCGCGAAGCCATGAAAAAAATATTTGCTGCAGGCTCAGAGGTGCTCTTAGAAAGCAGTATTGATGGTATAGAAACCACCTGCGGCGTACTTGGCAATGAAGCCTTGCCTCCTATTCTTATTCGCCCCATGGGTGGAGAGTTTTTTGACTATACCAGTAAATACACACAGGGCGCTGCCGAAGAAATTTGTCCTGCCCCTTTATCAGCAGAAATAAACGACCGTTTACAAGAGCTGGCTCTTGCTGCACACAAGGCATTGGGTCTATCAGGTTATAGCCGCACTGATTTTAGAATTACACCAGACGGGCGTATTTTCACACTTGAAACTAATACCTTACCCGGTATGACAGCCACCAGCCTTGTGCCCCAAGAGGCCAAAGCCATCGGATTAGAGTTTGGCGATTTATTAGAAAAGCTTATTGAACTTGGCATAGAAAGGTTTCACACCAAGTAGTATTGACTTCCTAAAGACAGTTGCTTATACAATCTACTAATATGTTGATTTATTTAAAGGGGTGCTTATGCTATCAGATAAAGTTATTTTACTAGGAAAAGCCACAGCTTTAGAAGAGCACTCAAGCGTAGCACAAGCTAAGCTCTTTGAATTTCTCAAAAATAACGACTTGGAAGACAGTTGTACTCTTTCTATTTTAGGTAAAAGTACAAAAAATCCTCGTCACTTCTTAGCCTATGAAGTTTGGGAAAGCAAAAAAGCGTGGCATGATCATTTGCAATCGCCTAGAGTTGAAGAATTTTATAGAGATTCCAAAAAGTTTTTTTCTGACATACATTTTACTTTGTATACGCCTTTTCTTGATACTTTAAATGTGTGTAAATATGTGCATATAAAAGCCTATGAAAATAGCATTGTTGCCTTTGGCACAATACATGCTCAAAAAGGCAAAGAGGCTCAAGCCCGTCAAGACGTTACAGCGTGCATTAGCCGCAATAAAGAAGAAAAAGGGTGCTTATATAGCGCCCTACATATAGAGCAAAATAATGCTGAGCAATTAATGGGCTATGAAATTTGGGAAAGTCAGCAAGCATGGATACAGCATCTACAGCAACCACATGTAACTGCTATGACAGAACAGTTACCAAACATAGCACAAAGCTCTATAATTGAAACTTTCAAAATAATACCTCTGCTATAATTCTTTTTGCTATACTACAATTAATTTATATTAAGGGCTTGTTAAGAAAACAAGCCCTTTTTTAATGTGAATAGAATACTCTACCAATCTTTACACATCTGATAGCAAACTCCATATAGCCGCCTTTACACTGTAGGATAGATAGACACCTACCAAACTCATTCTCACCACGCAATTTACGCCAGGACACCCGAGAGGGTAGTTTTTTACGAAGTCGAAGCACGCGAAAAATCGACCCAAAGGGCGCGAAACGTAGTCGTTGGCGCTTTAGCGCCTTACGAATATCGTACACGTGGACGCGTGCGTAACGGAAAAAGCTCTTTGACGCAGCAACAGGAAAAAAGATGAATTTCTCAAAAGCGCGCAAATATAGTGCATTTGGCGCGGCACGCGCCGCACATAACCATGCTCATAGAATAAATTGGAAAGAAAAAAGACACCAATCTTACCGTAGTAAAAAACAAGTCTGACGCTGCTAAAACTAAAAAGACAAAGCAAAAAG
>CAYJND010000019.1:0-22932 GCA_964371565.1 uncultured Desulfovibrionaceae bacterium | reverse complement strand
AAGAAAGGCACGCCTGCTCCAAATACCCCTTCGGGGCCGCCGGAAGTAAATTCCGACTTATTTTACGCGGCGGCAAGCCATGCCAAGGGCATGTCTTGAGTAGTCGACATCTGAAAAAAGCATTTCTTATGTCTAAACATTGCCAGAAAACGTATTCCATAGGTTTATTTCTGGCAATGTTTATTACGTTATGTGACTTATAAGTTCTATTTTTACTGACAGTTAAGTTGTTTTTCAGTGTCGGCTATCTAAAAAATTAAAACCAAATAAAGTAAGCCGTAAAAACCAGCCCTAAAATATACATAAATACACTTACCTCACGCCCTTTACCGCTGCAGACATGCAATAAAACATGCACAATCACCCCGCACATTATGCCCGTGGCAATGCTATAGGTAAGCGGCATAAGTATACAAGTTACAAAAGACGGTACGGCTTGCAAAGGATTCGTAAAGTCTACTTCTCGTAAATCGCTTGCCATCATAAGCCCCACCAAAATTAAAATGGGTGCCGTGGCCTCAGGGGGTATAAGCAAGAAAAATGGCGCCAAAAAAAGCGATAACACAAAAAGCACAGCCACCGTCAAAGCCATAAGGCCTGTTCTGCCCCCCTCTGCCACGCCGCTCAAACTTTCTACATAGGTGGTTAAGGGCGAGGTACCCAGCATGGCGCCCACAGTGGTTGCCAAAGAATCCGCCAAAAAAGCCTGCTTAGTGCGCGGTAAGCGCCCAGTGTTGTCTAATAATTGCGCTTGCTTTCCAAAGCCAAGTAGCGTTGCCATGGTATCAAAAGCATTGGAAAAAAGAAAAATAAGCACCACCACCAGCATATCTATGCTTATAACTTTATCCCACGTAAATTGCATAAATGTAGGGGCAACACTTGGCACATGAAACAAAGCTTTGGCGTTGAAACTTTCAAGCGATGTTACCCCAAGAGGAATGCCCAAAAAAGTTCCTAACAAAATACCGTAGAGCAAAGCGCCGCGCACGCGAAAGCATAAAAGCACTGTGGCACATAAAAGTACGCCTAAAGCCACCCACACCCCAGCATCACGCATGGAGCCCAAGGCCACCAATTGTGTGGGGTGATCTATCACAAGCCCTGCCGTTTGCAGACCAATAAAAGTAATGAATAAGCCCACACCGGCAGTCATGGCCTGTTTCATGCTTTGCGGTATGGTATCAAGCATGGCTTCGCGCACATTGCAAAGGGTAAGCACTAAAAAGATAACACCTACCAAAAACACCGCCGTTAAGGCAAATTGCCACGAATGCCCCATACCCAGCACCAGTGTATAACTAAAAAAGGCATTTTGCCCCATGCTTGGAGCCAAAACCAAGGGCATATTAGCCAGCAAGGCCATACTAGTGCTAGCCACAGCGGCGCTTAGAGCCGTGGCCACAAAGACTGCCGAGGCGTCCATGCCAGCTTCTGCCAAAATACTGGGATTCACAGCTAAGATATAGGCCACCGTCATAAAGGTGGTAAGGCCAGCTACTAATTCTGTGCGTACAGTGGTGCCACGCTTTTGTAAGGAAAAAAATTTTTCTAGCATAATACTCTTGAAATTAAGGCTTTCAAATAAAAAAATCCCTCATGCCATGATGGGGGATAAAAATATACTAAATGCCTGGCTTTGAAAAGGGCGAAGAAACATTGCAAATTTTTCACAATCAAGATACATTAATGGGGTTAAAAGGTTTTTTCTCCCCTTGCCAAAACAAGTACAGGCATTATATTGCATTAATTGTGTGGGAGAACCCCTTACAAAATAAAATATTTTGTAAAAATATACATCACTTGAAAAATTCACGGAGGAATTGTGAATCAATTTACTCGCAACCTCACGCTGTGGGCCATAATTGCCCTAGCCATGGTTATGCTTTTTAACATGTTTCAACAGCCCCAAAGCAGCAATCAACAAGTTTCTTATACGGAATTTTTGCAGCAGGTAGATAAGGGCGATATTACCCAAGTAACCATTCAGGGTAAAACGCTTATTGGGCACAGCATTAATGGCAAAAACATTCAAACCTATGCCCCTGCTGATGGTGAACTTGTAAGCCGTCTTATGGATAAAAAGGTCATTGTTAAAGCTGAGCCCATGGACGATCAGCCTTGGTATATGACTTTGCTTATTTCTTGGTTCCCCATGCTTTTACTTATTGGGGTATGGATTTTCTTCATGCGCCAAATGCAAGGCGGCGGCGGCAAAGCCATGAGCTTTGGTCGCTCAAGAGCGCGCATGCTCACCGAAGAGCAAGGCCGCGTTACCTTTGAAGATGTAGCCGGTGTAGACGAGGCTAAAGAAGAGTTGGCTGAAGTGGTAGAGTTTCTTTCTCAGCCCAAAAAGTTCACCCGCTTAGGCGGGCGCATACCCAAGGGTGTGCTCTTGGTGGGCCCTCCCGGAACAGGTAAAACCCTACTTGCTCGCGCCGTTGCCGGTGAAGCTGGGGTGCCTTTTTTCTCCATTTCCGGTTCAGACTTTGTAGAAATGTTCGTAGGCGTAGGTGCCTCGCGTGTGCGTGACCTCTTTACCCAAGGTAAGAAAAACGCCCCTTGTCTTATCTTTATTGACGAAATTGACGCCGTAGGTCGCCAGCGCGGCGCAGGTTTGGGCGGCGGACATGACGAGCGTGAGCAAACCCTAAACCAACTCTTGGTAGAAATGGACGGCTTTGAGTCTAACGAAGGCGTTATTCTTATTGCAGCCACCAACCGCCCTGACGTGTTAGACCCCGCTCTTTTGCGTCCCGGTCGCTTTGACCGTCAGGTTATAGTGCCCACACCAGACCTTAAAGGTCGTCGTCGCATTTTAGAGGTGCACACCCGTCGTACCCCCATTAGCGATGATGTAGATTTAGATACTTTAGCCCGTGGTACACCCGGTTTTTCTGGCGCAGACCTTGAAAACCTTGTTAACGAAGCCGCCCTGCAAGCCGCCAAAGCCAATGATGACATGCTCACCATGGGGCATTTTGAATGGGCCAAAGATAAAGTGCTTATGGGCCGCGAAAGACGCAGCCTTATTCTTTCTGACGAAGAAAAACGTATTACCGCCTACCACGAAGCAGGCCATGCTTTGGCTGCACGCCTTTTGCCTAAGACTGACCCCGTGCATAAGGTGACTATTATTCCGCGTGGGCGCGCCTTAGGCGTTACCATGCAGCTTCCTGAAGAAGACAGACATGGTTATTCCCGCGGATTTTTGCAAAATAACCTTGTGGTGCTCCTTGGCGGGCGCGTGGCAGAAGAGATTATCTTTGACGATATCACCACCGGCGCCAGCAATGATATTGAGCGCGTTACCCGCACCGCACGCAAAATGGTGTGCGAATGGGGCATGAGCGAAGCCCTTGGCCCCTTAGCCATTGGCGAAACAGGCGAAGAAGTTTTCATCGGTCGTGAGTGGGTGCAAAATAAAAACTTTAGTGAAGATACAGCTCGTCTTGTAGATTCTGAGGTAAAGCGCATTGTATCCGAAGCCCGTACGCGTTGCCATGAATTACTTAATGAAAACATTAAGCATTTACATGCCATTGCCGATGCTTTGCTTGAACGCGAAAGCATTAGCGGTGCTGATATTGACCTTTTATTAGAAGGCAAAACCTTGCCCCCTCTCGACTTAACAGAAAAAGATAAAAAATCCACTTCTGCTAAGACTCGTTCTGACGAAGAAGAGGCCGCGCCAGCACCTGAAGGCGACTTTACCTTTGATGCACCGGCTACGGAAGCCCCAGAGGGCGCAGAATCTACTCAAGCAAAGCCTGAAGAAAATACGGCCAAGGCTACTGAAGCTCATGAAGCAAAAGAACAGCCTGCTCAAGAAACAAAAGAAGATAGTACACAGAAAAAAGACTAATGACAGTGAATACTTCTTGGACAATACGTGGGGGGCGGGTGATAACACCCCCCCCCTTTGTGCTTTTTGGCATAGTAAATGTGACCCCTGACTCTTTTTCCGATGGGGGTAAATTTGCCACCCCAGAAAAAGCCCATGCCCATGCCCTAAGCCTTATGCAGCAAGGGGCTGCCATTGTGGACTTGGGCGCAGAATCTTCTCGCCCTGGGGCTGCCCCTGTGAGCGAAGCAGAAGAACAAGCCCGCCTTATGCCTGTTTTGCAAGCTCTGTTGCAAGATAGCGACATAGCAAAAGCACAGGCTGGCACACTTTGTAAAGCGACCTTGGGCACAGACTTGAACACAAATTTGAGCTCGAATTTGGGCGACGCGCCTTTTGCCACCTGCCCTCTTATCTCTATAGATACCTACCATGCAGCCACAGCCGCAGCCACCTTAGAAACCGGCGCCCATATCATCAATGATATTTCTGCTTGTCAATTTGACCCAGCTTTGCAAGAAGTGGTGGCGCACTATAAGCCTGGCTATGTATTAATGCATTCTTCTGGGCGCCCAGAATGTATGCAAGAGCATATACCCTCAGGGCCCATCATGCCACATTTACTCAATTTTTTTGAAAAAAAATTACAAGAGCTCACCAATGCCGGCCTGCCCGAAGAGCATATTATGCTAGACCCAGGCATTGGTTTTGGTAAAAGCGTAGAGCAAAACTGGGAAATTTTGCAAAATATGGAAGCTTTGCACTGTTTTGGACGCCCCATATTAGCCGCTCTTTCCATGAAATCTTTTTTACACAAAGAACTGCATATAGATGTGCAAGATATGCAGGCACGAGCTGAGGCTACCCATGTAACCACAGCCCTCTTGGCACACAAAGGCATAGCCTATCATCGCGTACATCACGTGCAGGCCGCAGCACGGGCCTTGCGCATTGCGCATGCGCTAAGGGCGTGATAGCGTACAGCATATACCCTCAAAGGACACAGCATGTTTGACTTTTCTACCTTAATGACCATCCCCCACGGCGTTAATTGGCGCGATGGTTTAGATATAGCCATTATCACCCTGCTCATTTATAATGCCATTAATATTATTAAGGGGACGCGCGGCCTTGCGGCCTTTATGGGCTTGGTTATATTGCTATTTATCTATATGATATCTTTGCAATTAGAACTATATTCTTTGCGCTGGTTGCTCGAACATATTGTTGGTTCACTCTTTTTGGTGGTGGTTATTCTTTTTCAAAAAGACATACGCCAAGGCCTTGGAGAAATGGGCGCACGCTATTTTTGGAAGCGCAGCCCCTTAGCCCACACTGCCATTGAAGATATTGTTCTGGCCTGCACAGAAATGGCACGCTTGCGTATTGGCGCCCTCATTATCATAGAACGCTCTCTGCCCTTGCAAGAGCTTATGCGCCAAGAAGGTACCACCTTAGATGCTGAAATTTCGCGCAAGCTGTTACTTTCCATATTTTTACACAGCTCACCCCTGCACGATGGGGCTGTTATTATCAGTAAGGGCAGATTAGCCGCTGCCTCTTGCATTTTACCCTTGGCTGTGGTGCAAGGCAAAAACTTTGGCACAAGACATAGAGCTGCCTTGGGCATCACCGAAGAATCAGATGCTCTAGCCATTGTGGTTTCTGAAGAGCGAGGCGAAATTTCCATAGCCATGAAAGGCACCATTCAATCTCATATCCAAGCTACAAAACTACGCGAGGTAATTAGCAATGCGCTCTAGTATTTTTGGTATCAATATTCCTATTCTTTTGGTGTCTTTTTGCATTGCTGTGGGCGCATGGTATGCCATTACGGTGAAAGAGCGTACCGACATGCAGCTAACCGTTCAACTTGATTATGAAAATATTCCGCAAAATCTTGTTATCATTGACGGGCTCGTCACAGAAGTTTCTGTGCATATACGCGGCCCCAGAACTTTATTAAAAAGCCATGATGCCAGAAAACCCTACCTTGTAGACTTGTCAGACCTTGTAAAAGGTAAAAATGTTATCCCCTTTGTGCAGCCCACATTTGAAAATGGCTCTTTTCGCGCCTTTGAAATTTTAGATATAAGCCCCGCGCAAATGATTGTGTATACAGACACGTATCTTGAACGCAATGTACCCATTAAGGCAAAGCTAAATAGTTCCTTTCATTCTTCTGCCTTTAAGGTAACAGACATTAGCATTTCTCCCAATACGGCTCTTGTGCGCGGCCCAGAACAAACCGTATCAAAAATCCCGTCCTTGACCCTTGATTTGCAAGTAGATGCCAAAGAAGGCCCAGGCACGTATACTAAAAAATTTCCTTTAGTCACAGAAAAAGCCCTGACCTCTGTAATGCCAAGCTTGGTTTCGGTAACCTATACCGTAGCCAGTCAGCGTGCAAAAATTTTGCTAGAGGAAAAGGTTCTCATTAGCGGCGATGTTAAAAGCTATGAAGTAAGTCCGCAAAATATGCAGCTTGAAGTGGAAGTGCCTGAAGCTTTAGTCAAAAATACTTCCTATCTAAATGGCCTAACAGTACGTGTAACACCGCCGCTCTTAGAGGCAGGGCAAAGCGCTAAAGTAAAAGCCACCATTACCTTACCTGAAGGCATGACGCTGATTACAAAAACTCAGCCAACTTTTACCATTACGCGTAAGCCAGAAAAATAAGTTGTTCTCAAGTAAAATACATACCATAGGGCTAAAGCTAGCAAGCTTTTAGCCCTTTTTTTGGGCTTTAACTATACGCGCCTGCAAACATAAAAAGATAATCGCTAAGCAAAATATAAAATAAGCTCATAGCTGCATGATTAGCACTTACCATACACCCCGCGAGCTCTCGGCAAAAGCACAGAGTAACTTTACATACCCACGTACCCCCTCAACTATGCACTTTTTAGACCTCACACGCTTCTACACAAAAAAAGCCCCCTGCTAAAAGCAAGAGGCTTTTTAAGTTAACTAGCTATGTATTCATTAAGAAAGTTTTCCGCTAGAGGCAGAAGCTAGGAAAGCATAGAAAGTACGCTTTAATTCTTCCATATCTATAGGCTTAGAGATATGCGCATTGAGCCCTGCATTTAAGCTTTCTTGCTTATCTTCATCCATGGCATTGGCTGTCATGGCCAAGATGGGAATATTTTGCGCATCTTGCTTGCCACTGCTACGTATTTTGCGGGTGGCAGTTAGGCCATCCATCACCGGCATGCGCATATCCATGAGAATAAGATCATAATCATTTTTCATGAACATTTCATAGCCTTCTTGACCATTATTGGCCACATCAACCTTAATACCCATGGCATCTAATACAGCCAAGGCAACTTCTTGGTTAATAGGGTCATCTTCTACTAAGAGGAAGTGATTTCCATCATAGCGTTGATTTTCCCAAGGCTTATCTACAATAGAATCGCCTGATTGCAAGGCCACATGCTCACTAAACAGTACATTGAAAGAGAAGGTGCTTCCCTTGCCCTCTTCACTGCTCACCTTAATAGAGCCGTGCATCAGCTCTACAAAGGCCTTACAAATGGACAGACCAAGACCGGTACCACCAAAGCGGCGCGAGGTGGAGTTATCTGCCTGAGTGAAAGGCTTAAACAACTCTTCTAGCTGAGGCTTGGTCATGCCAATGCCTGTATCGGTAATTTGACAATGCACACGCACCTTACCGCCAAGCACACTTTCAGACCACACAGAAAGAGACACGGCGCCTTGCTTGGTAAACTTGGTAGCGTTACCCATAAGATTTAACAATACTTGCGAAAAGCGCAGGCTATCACCCTCTACCATTTGCGGTACATTGGGGGTAATATCTACTTTTAGTATGGTATCATTTTCTTGAGCGCGAGGCAGAATAAGCTCATGCACCTTTTCTACGGCTTCATAAATATCAAAGGGGCGCTTTTCAATGGTCATGGCGCCGGCTTCAATGCGCGAGAAGTCTAGAATATCGTTAATAATACCTAAAAGCAGCGAAGCAGAGGATTGAATCTTTTTAAGATAGGTCAGCTGCTTAGCTGGTGGATTATCTTGAATAGCAAGACGGGTCATACCAAGCACACCGTTCATGGGGGTGCGAATTTCATGGCTCATGCGTGCCAAGAAGTCGCGCTGTGCCTTATTGGCTGAGGTAGCTTGCTCTAAAGCTTTACGCTCAGAAATATCCATAAATACGCGCAAATGCACAACTCTATCATCATGCCAGTGGATAAGGCGCTCTGAAACTAAAAATTCCTTATTTAGCGCTGTGTTAAACTCTTCGCGATGCAAGATGGAAAAATCAGGCTCGCCCTTAGGATTAAAGAATTGCAATTGCGGGCATTCTTCACAAGGCTCACTTCTATTATACAGCACCTTGTAACACATTTTATTAACCACATCGTCCATTTCGCACATTTTGTGCACATAAGGGTTGGCATAGATAATACGACGGGTTTTAGGATCAAGCACTAAGATGGCGAAATCCATATTATTCATAATGCCTTGCAATACGGTGATGGCTCTAGCTGATTCGCTAGTAGCTTTATTAATGGTTTGCGCCATATCGTTGATATTGGCTACCACATCGGCAAATTCGCCCTTGGCAGGCGGAATGCGATAGGACAAATCGTCTTTTAATTGACGCACGCCAGCAATAACATGATCCATTTGCTTTACCGTACGTAGAGCTAATATAAATAAAATGGTGCCGGTAAAGAGAAAACACGCCAGCAATAAAATTTGAGTTTCGTGGGTAAGTTCGGCCAATTGCGCATCTACATCGGTTTCTAATTCATTGGCCCATAAATAACCAATGACACGCCCCTCTCTTTCAAGAGGATACATGGCATTCATAATGGCGCCGCGTACCATAGATCCGCGCACCACAGCTGGTGTATTAGAGCTCATGACCGTACGACCGGGGTGTTCTGGCAACACAGAAGTACCCACCGTGTGCGCGTAGGACTTAGAAGGCCCATAGGCTACAATGGCATCTAAGTCTTTGCTGTAGTACCCCACCGCTAGACCTGAGCCATCGGGGATAAGGCTATCACTAATGATTTTAAGCTCGGAATTTAAAATAGCAATTTTCTCATCCCTTGCTGCCTCTGTGGCATGATATTTTTGCAAAATACCGTCAAAGCCTTTGGGGCCGAGCATAGAATCAAGCACGTGAGTAATGGAAAGTAACTTATTTTCTTTTTCAGAAAGTAAGGCATTTTCCACCAAATTCATGCTGATTTGAGCCACAAAGAGAAAGGGAAGATTTACCAAAACGAGCAATATAAAGGTTACCCTCACTTGCCACGATAAACGAAATTTAGTCATAGGCCACCATCAATAATGAAGGGTCACAATCAACACCCTGTTTTATAACATTACTATTCATAAGAGATAAAATAACGATTTACAAAAGATTTTTTAGCATATGCATATTGCCCTTGGCCACTCCAAAAAACTTAAAGCCATGCTAAATTTAGGTATTGAAAGACTTTTACATCCACAAGAAGCGAAGATTACATATAGCAAATAACAAAGACTGACAACAAAAAATTGCCATGCCAAACGTCTCTTCTTACCCTCACAGTCTAACAAAGGATTAACAATATATAGATAAGTAGCTTTTTCATCTTGTCTAGCGTATAAAAAGCACTGTTTATAAATTACATCTAATTCACTAGGTATTCCATTATTTTCCATAAACTGCCCGTAATGCAAAGCTTGTGTTTTTTCATAGACTAGAGTACATAGCACAAACAGTGTAAACATTTAGCTATGCACCATGAGGCATTTAGTGTTTTTTCAAAAATCTAAAAAGAAATATTCATATTTTACCCTTGGTCTTTTTTTCTGCGCCTTCCTTCTTGTGGGCCTAGGGTATGCCTTTGTCCAAAACCTTGAAAAAATATACGAAGAACAAGCCCGCGTTACCCTCAACGCTGTGTCAGCTAATGTAGCGCATTTTTACGACTATAACTTAGACGATGCTTTAGGCTATGCCGAAGCCCTTGCCCATAATTACACCTTACATGAAAAAAACGCTCCAAAGCAAAGCATAGATGCTACCCTTGCAACCCTTAATAAACCCTCGGATAAATTCCCCTTTATGGGAATTATCACCCATGATGCTACCCTGCACCTTGTGGCGCAACAAGGACATAAAGTTGAGATTGACTCTGTCACCATAAATAGACTTCTACTGCCCCCCCTTAATAAAAATATTTATGCTTTGGCTTATATGGATGATAAGGGCGAGCATTATTCTTTTTATACAAAACCTATCACTTTAGCTCATGGCGAAGAGGCTTTATTTTTTGTGGCTAAAAGCTACTCTAGCCTTAATCAAAGCTTAATGCCAACACAACTCCCCAGTTATATTCGTTATATGATTGTAAATCCCCAAGCTCAAATAGCTGAGGGCACCTTCCCTTACATGACGCTGGGCGAAAATATGCTTGATGTATTAGGCTCTGAGCCTAAAAACTCTGCTGAGGTGCTGCGCTCTTTACGTGATACCGTTAGCTTAGCTGATTCAGGCTTTGCCAAAGTCTATATCAATAACAATGCCTACTACGTAAGCCTTACCCCTACGCAACAAAAAGAATGGATAGTAGGCGTATTTGTGTCCTACAACACAGTGCAAAATCGCTTAGAAAAAGTTATCTATGTGCTTATGACCATTGGCGCTACATGGTTTATTTTCTGCGTGATCACTCTATTGCACGTAGTAAAAACCCAGTGGCAAGCAAAGAAAAACTCGCAAGACGCTGCCAAGCGTTTGCAATGGCTTTTTGACCAAAGCCCCAGCGGCGTGGTGCGCTTTAATGATGATGCGCAGTGGACTGTGCTTGACTATGGCAATTCTTTTTTATCTACCATTGGCATAACAGCTAAGGAATTGCGCACAACCTACAATAATAGCTGGGCAGAGCTTATCCACCCCCAAGATCTTGACGCTATAAAGCAAAGCTTAGCTGAGACTATAGAACAAGGCGAAGATCTTGCTATTTTAGAATATAGGTTAAAAAGCCAAGGGCAAGACCCCATCTGGATTTTAGAAAATGTGCGCATTATCAATGATGAGAGCGGGCGCTGGTTTTGGAGTACCCTTATCAATATTTCTGAACGCAAAAATCAAGAGCTGCGCGATCAAAATATGACTGTACGTTATCGTTATCTTTTTGAAGCCTCAGAAAATATTTTATATGAATACAATTGGAATACACAAAAACTGCGCACCACAGTGCAATTTTTCAAAAAATTTGGTTACCCATTACCTGCAGAAAAATCTGATTATTATACGGTAGACCTTGATATTATTCACCCAGAAGATATGGATTTATTCCAATCTATGCAGGCAAAATTACAAACTGGCGGCACTGCCATTGAATCTTTATTACGCCTAAAAAATGCCAACGGCTCTTGGATTTGGTGCCAATTACGCCAAAATTCCTGGCAAGATATGACCACCAATGAGACTAAAGTTATTGGCGAAATTAAAAACGTAGACGAAGAAACACGCTGCTTGCAAAAATTGCGCGACGATGTGCAACGCGATGCCTTTACTGGTCTATATAATAAAACGGCCTCCACAGAAATTATTCAACAAGCTGTGCTGAACAATCAAGGCGAAAGAGGTGTTTTATGCATCATAGATGTGGATAACTTTAAAAATGTTAATGATAATTTAGGCCATGCTGTGGGCGATATAGTTATCAAAAACCTAGCTTCTGGTCTTGCGAGCATTTTCCGTAGTGACGATATTGTGGGGCGCATGGGCGGCGATGAATATATTGTCTACCTTAAAAATATGCCAAACCTTGGCGTGCTTTTAGTAAAACTTGATAAAGTCATCGAATTTTTCAAGCAAAAACTTGAAGGTGAGGGGGTAGTGGTAAATATTTCTTGCAGTATTGGCATAGCGCTCTTCCCCACCGATGCAGATAATTATGAAGACCTCTATACAAGGGCAGATAAAGCCTTATATAGGTCTAAGAAGAAAAAAGGTATTTATACTTTTTATGATGCCAAAATTGATGGCTAACCTTACTTTCTTTACCCCACAGTAAGGATCACAGTATGCAAGTTTATGAAGTTCTTCTCGGCTGCGCCATAGGCATCGCTTTAGCTGTGCTTAGCTATAACCTTGCGCATAGAATAAAGAAAATACTTTATAAACGTAGGCAAAATAAACAGCGCCTGCGCATAGTGCAAGATGTATTGCACGCTGCCCTAGCCCAGCGCAGTAATATTCGCCTTGAAGTTATGCAAGGCGACTTTAAAGGCTTTTCTGCCGAGGGCATCTTCAATGCTGTGGCTGGCGATCATATGATTTTGCAAGTTACCGATGCCTTTGGGGCGCACCAGTGGGTAAATGTTCCCCTTATCTTATTTTTATCCATTCAGCAAAAAGGCAAAAGTTCTTTTTTCCATTTTACCACGCAGGCTTTTAAGGCCGTACGTAAGGGAAGCTTTACCGAATTACATATGCACTTGCCCCAAGAAATTTCCCCAGGGCAAAAAAGAGCGTTTTTACGCTATACACCCCCAAAGCACGATGTTTTTGGCCTTGGTTTATGGCTTACGGCGGGCAATACCCCCATGCCCACCTCACGCGATGCTTTGGGCAAGCCCTATTTAATTTTTCGCCCCAAAGCACAAAATGATATGGTGCTAGATAATATTTCTGCTGGGGGTTTGCGCGTATATATTCACGAAAGAGCCATGGCTAGCTGTGAACATTTATTAACAAGAGATGCTCAAATTCTTTTCCTTGTGGTTTTAGCTAATAAAAACAAGGAAGTTACAGAAAAAGTAGAGCAGGCTAAGAATGTTCAAGGTGCAGCGCAGCCTCAGGCTCAGGCGCAGGCGCAAGCTAAAGGCGAGGCAAGCCCGCAAGCCCCAAAAGAGGCACAAGATAGCGAAGAAGAAAAAAGTACAGTATCTTTTTGGATTTCTTGCCGCGTAGCCATGCGCACCCATGTGGAAAAAAATAATTTATGGCTGGTGGCAGTGCGCTTTGAAAATTGGGCGCCTGTATCAGATAATAGCAAAAAAATTACATGGTTCCCCACAGATAGCAATAAAAGCATACCGCCGCTTTCTGCTTGGGTTATGCGCTCGCATATGCTGCAAACCAAAAAGCTTTCGTAATTTTTTGCAAAAATTTTGCATAAAAAAGTTCTTTTGTTTACTTGGGCAAAAGCTTGAACTTTTTTCTGCTTTATAGCATATTTCTTTTTTAAGGCATGGCACAGCTGCAAGGCTTGCTCTGCAGAACGTTACACAGTATATGTTTTTAGCGTTCACTTTTATTCACCCTAACCTTGGAGGATCGCTTGGACGGAGGTTCCGACAGTACGCTCTGGTCACGTTTAGCCCGATTATTCGGTCGTGGCGATGATGATGAATCATTAGAAAAAGCCATTTTAGAAGCCAGAGCCGATGGCGAAGTAGCCGCTGACGAAGAGTCCATGCTGCTGAGTATTTTACGCATTGATGATTTACAAGTGCAAGATGTTATGACACCGCGCACCGACATTGATTGCGTCCCATCACAAACATCACTTATGGAAGCAGCGCAGTGCATTGTTAATTCTGGGCACTCGCGCATACCTGTCTTTCACGATACGCGCGATAATATTATTGGCATTATTCACGCCAAAGATCTTTTGCGCGACCTTATCAATCCCACTGAAGTGCATACCATGGTAGATTCCATCATGCGTGAGCCTTTCTTTGTGCCCGAAACCAAGGGAGTGCGAGAGCTTTTACAAGAATTTCGCACCAGAAAATTGCATATTGCCATTGCCCTTGATGAATACGGCGGCACTTCTGGCCTTATTACCATTGAAGATGTGCTGGAAGAAATTGTGGGCGATATTGAAGACGAACACGATATTTCTAAAGAAAAAGACATTAAAATCATTTCTGACAACGAAGACAATCCTTGCTATGAACTTACAGGGCGCGCCTATTTAGAAGACTTAGAAGAACTTGGCATTTCGCTTAGCTCTGACGAAGTGGATACCATTGGCGGCTATTTAAGCCTGCAGGCAGGACATGTGCCCATACAAGGCGAAGTCTTCACCATTGAAGATTGGGTCTTTACCGTAAAAGAAGCTGATGTAAAATTCATACGCCGTATTGTGGTCACTAAAGACGCACAATGAAAGGCTGCATTAGCTATGTCTAAGCTCGTATCGGCGCAGGAAACACCCCTTGCGCCGCCTATGTCTGCGCCTAAGGCTATGCCTACCCACGCGCAAAAAAGTGCTCAACCCCACAAGCCCAAAGGCATTGCAGACATGCCCATAACCAAGCAAACAGCCCCCACTAAGGTTCACATGGTCTTGCATTTTACTCCCAAGGACTGCCTAGTTTGGGGCTGTCTTGGCGCTTTAGGGCTTTGGCTTGGCTTTCCCAATGCCTTGCTTCATGTGCCTTTCTTAGTTTTGCTTTACCCCGCGGCCTTAGCCCTGCTTGGTATTGCTGCCTATACACAAGGGCAAAGCCCTGTGCAGGCTTTACGTCATGGCTGGCTAACAGGTCTTGCGGGCGCTTCTGCGGCGCTCTATTGGTTAGCCATACCCATTGAAAATGTGGGCGGCCTGCCACTGGCTTTGGCTATACCTTGTGCCATGGCCATGGGCGCTTATGTGGGTTTATACGGCGGTATGTTTAGCCTAGGTGCCTATTATGGGCAAAAATATTTAGCCAAGGCGCCTTTAAGACAGATCATCCTCTTGGCTGTGCTGTGGTATGGGCTTGAAATGCTGCGCAATGTGGCCTTTACGGGTTTTCCCTGGCTTACTCTTTCAGCGGCCTTTGCACCCTACCCTCTTTTAATTCAAGGGGCTTCTGTGCTGGGCGCTTACGGGCTTTCGGCAGCTTATGTGCTTATGGCTTTAGCTTTTGGGCGCTTTTGTATAAAAGCCTTACCCTTACGCCAAAGACTATCAAGCCTTGCGCTGTGTAGTGTTTTACTTGTGGCTTTGGGAGGCCATGGACTCTACGCTCTTATGCCTGCAGAGCAAGATGCTGCCCCCAAAGCGACATTAAAAGACACTGCTAACAGCTTTCCAGTTATCATGGTCGAGGGCAATATTGATCAGAATATTAAATGGGAACCCCAGCTACAGCAATCTACCTTGCAACTTTATATGGATTTAAGCCGTAAGGCTTTGCAAGATTTACGGCAAGAAAATGCCCATGCTCAGGCGCTTGTATTGTGGCCTGAAACTGCCATGCCTTTCTTTTTAGAAAATCACCCCGTACTTGGGCGGCAATTATTACGCTTTGTGCGCGAGGTGCAAAGCCCCCTTGTGGTGGGCGCGCCCGCCATGAATAGAGACCCCCAAGGAGGCAATCGCCCCTTTAACCGTGCCTATTCTCTCAGTGAAAATGGCGAGCTTTGGGGCTATTATGATAAAGTTCACTTGGTGCCCTTTGGCGAATATGTGCCCCACTGGCTACAATGGAATATTTTAGAAGGACTTTTGCAAAGCATAGGGGCTTTTAGCGCAGGCACACAAGAAAAGCCCTTGCAAAGCGCTTTGCCCATAAGTAATGGCAACACCCTGCCCCTTGCCTTAGGCCTGCTCATTTGTTATGAGGGCATATTCCCTGAGCTTGCGCACAAACGTGTGGAGCTTGGCGCCAATGTTTTGGTGAACTTAAGCAACGATGGTTGGTTTGGAGATTCCGCAGCCCCCTTGCAACATTTACATCTCACGCTTATGCGTGCTGTAGAGCAAGGACGCTGGCTCATTCGCAATACCAATACGGGCATTTCTGCCATCATTGATGCACAGGGCACAATACGCTTACAAGGGTCACAATTTAAAGCTCAGAGTCTTTTGGGTTATGCCAAAACTCGGCAGAAAAAAACCGTGTTTCACACCTTGTATACGTGGCTACCTTGGGCTATGCTAGCTCTAGGCATACTTTGCCTTGGCACTATTTGGCTGTCACAGCGTAATATAACATCAAAAAAATCCGCATAAGGTCATACAACGCCATGTTACAACTTGCTGAATTACGCACGCGCAGTGGCGCCCTTTCTAAACGTTTCCAAAGCCTATGGGGGCGTCTTTGACCTTGTGGGCTGCCAAGAGCGCTTAACGCAGATAGAGCAAAACCTTGCTAAACCAGATGCATGGAATGACCCTGTAGCCTTAACACCTGTATTGCAAGAAAAAAGTCGCTTAGAAGCCGAAGCAGAAAGGCTGATTTTTTTAGAAAAAAGCCATACAGATATGCAAGATTGGCTTTTACTAGCCTCTGATGCCAACGCAGAAGGCGGACAAGAAAATACTGCAGAAGTGCAAGAGATTTTACACTCTTTGCAAGAACAAGTGCAGGCTTTAGATGCCTTGCTAGACGCTACAGAAATGCATATGCTGCTTTCTGCCGAAGAAGATAGCCACAATGCCATTTTAGAAATTCACCCCGGCGCTGGCGGTACAGAGTCCCAAGACTGGGCAGAAATGCTTTTACGCATGTATACGCGCTGGGCGGCTTCGCATAAGTATAAAGTGGAAGAAATGGATTATTTAAGCGGCGATGAAGCAGGGCTTAAAAGCGTAACCTTGCGCATTAGCGGCCCCTCTGCCTTTGGTCTGCTTAAGAGCGAGCGCGGCATTCACCGTCTTATACGCATTTCGCCCTTTGATTCCTCTGGACGCAGACATACTTCCTTTGCATCGGTGGACATTATTCCCGATGCAGGGCAAGATATAAACATTGAGCTCAAAGATAGCGATTTACGTTTTGATACCTTTCGCTCTAGCGGCCCTGGCGGGCAAAGTGTTAATACCACCAGCTCTGCGGTGCGTGTAACACACATACCCACCGGCGTTACAGCGCAGTGCCAAAATGAAAAATCGCAACATCATAATAAAGAAACAGCTTTACAGATTTTACGCGCGCGGCTTTATGACCTAGAACTGCGCAAAAGAGATGCTGAAAAACAAGCGCAATACGCCCATAAGGACGCCATTGCCTTTGGCAGCCAAATTCGTACTTATACTTTACACCCGTATCGTTTGGTCAAAGATCATAGAAGCAATACGGAAGTAAGCGATGTGGACGCCGTTTTGGGCGGTCATATTGATATGTTTCAACACGATTACCTATTATATCAGCATGACAAAAAAAACTAACCCCCCCCCTCTTTCCCTATCTGCAGATGATCTCATGCATGAGCTTTTACAGGCCCATAGGGAACTTGTACCGCAAGAGAAAGGTGAAGCCATTCCCCCTTCGTATTTTGTGGTGGCTAAGCTTGTGTCTAATCTTGACACAAGAGCTTGGGAGAAAATTTGTGCCGAAAGCCTTCCTGAAGGTTGGTATACTTTAGAGCTTAATGAAATGAGCGCTTTTGTACACATGGCCAACTTAACCACAGGCAAACGCCTAGGGTCCACAGGATTGGAAGGACAAGTACTTATGGCCTCCCCATTCTTACTACAAGCAGAAAAGGAAATTATTCGCGCAAGGCGCGGTTCATCGCCTTTGGCGCTGTGCCGTCTTGCCTTTGCTGATAGAGCTATCTTTCCTATAGAGCGCGCATTACCCATCATTTACGAGGCCATGGCAGAGCATGGCGATATTTGCGACACCTTGGGTGTATTAGATGCACAAAACTATGCCCTATTACTACCTGGGGCAAAGCCCTTTAAGGCGCAAAGCCTTGTGGAAGACATTTTAGATGCTTGCGCTGAAAAACACATACGTTTACATGCCGGCATTGCCCACATCAGCCCCGATGCTAAAAATGTGCAAATTTTATTAGAAAATGCCGCAGAGGCTGTGCATGAAGCCCTGCAAACCAATACGTCCTTGCGTATGTATAAAAAACCCGCAACCAGCCTAGATGAGACGCGAACCCTTGTGCTATCCCATGAGAAACGCTTTCTTTTTGGCGGAGGCCATGAGGTATAATTATGTCTAATACTACAATGAGCGTTTGCATTATGAGCGGCAAGGGGGGCGTGGGCAAAACGAATATTACCCTTAATATAGCCTATGCTTTGCAGCATATGGGCTATCCCTCAATTCTCATGGACTGTGATATGGGTCTTGCCAATTTAGACGTTTTACTGGGCATTACCCCAGAAAAAACCATGCAAGATGCCCTGCTTGGTCACTGTGAAATGAAAGACGTTATCCATAAAGTAGAAACAGGTCTTGATATTTTACCTGCTGCCTCTGGCATGCCTGACCTTGTAGAGCTCGATGTGGATCAACGCGAAATATTGCTCAAACGCATTAATCCTCTCCTTGGTGAATACCATTATGTTTTTATGGATCTTGGCGCAGGTATTACAGATATGGTGCAAGCCTTTGCCGTTATGGCAGCGGTACGCATAGTGGTTATTACCCCAGAGCCCACATCGCTTACTGATAGTTATGCCCTTATGAAAATTTTGCATAGCAATCATGGTGTGCGTGATTTTATGGTCATTGTAAACCAAGTGGAAAATGCCAAAGAAGAGAAAAAGGCCTTTGACACCTTACAAATGGCCTGTAAACGCTTTTTGGGTATTGAGCCCCAATTACTTGGATCTGTGCGCTTTGACCCAAAGCTCATGGAAGCCGTGCGCCAGCAAAAAGCCTTTTTAACCAATGCCCACGGCTCACCTGCTGGTGTAGATTTTCAAGAAATTGCAAAAAAAATTCAACAAATTCGGTTAAGTATGCTTGACGAATTAGAAAACAGAAATGTTTTGCAGATTCCTCAAGAATAGATATTTACTTTTACATGAAAATTCTGTAGCTTACGTTATGTAGCAAAGGCTACTAGTATATTTTATTTGGAGACAATATGAACAAAAGCGAACTTATCAAGGCACTTGCAGAAGAAGCCAACCTGCCCATGGAAGATGCCTCCCTCGTGGTGACTACTTTTGTTGACTGCATGAAAGATTCTTTACTTGCAGGCGAAAGAGTAGAAATTCGTGGTTTTGGTTCCTTTAAAGTAAAAGAGTACGAAGGATACACCGGCCGCAATCCTAAAACCGGCGACTCCGTAACTGTTGAGCCAAAGCGCTTGCCCTTTTTCCGCGCTGGTAAAGAGCTTAAAGAATTTTTAAATCAATAGTGTAGGCCCTACGGGGCAGTATTACTCATTTTAGCTGCTAGTGCGAGGAATGTTATGCAATTTGCTGGTGCATTCACAGCTTTAGTGACGCCATTTTTCAAGGGCGCGGTGGACGAAGATCGCTATCGCGCCTTTATTGAATGGCAAATTGAAGAAGGCATTGACGGTCTTGTTCCTTGCGGAACCACAGGCGAGTCTGCCACTTTATCCCACGAAGAGCATGAAAAAGTTATTGAAATTTGTATTGACCAAGCTAAAGGCCGCGTGCCTGTTTTAGCTGGTGCTGGTTCTAACAATACAGCAGAAGCCATTAGGCTGACCCGTTTTGCCAAAGAAGCCGGCGCTGATGGTGCTTTGCTTATTACACCCTATTACAATAAGCCAACCCAAGAAGGTCTGTATCAACACTATAAGGCCATTCATGACGCTGTGGACTTTCCCATGGTGCTCTATAATGTGCCAGGCCGTACAGGGTGTAACCTTTTACCCGCCACCTTGGGTCGCCTTGCCAAAGACTTCAAAAACATTGTAGGTGTTAAAGAAGCCACGGGCAATCTTACCCAAGTATCTGACGTGGTAGAAGAATGTAAACCATGCGGCAAGCCTTTTTATGTGCTTTCTGGGGATGATTTTACGGTGCTTCCGCTCATGAGCGTTGGTGGTCATGGGGTTATCTCGGTGACCTCTAATATTGCCCCTGCGCAAATGGCAGCCTTGTGTAAAGCTTACAAAGCCGGCGATATGGCTAAAGCACAAAGTATTCACTTTGATTTAATGCCCCTTAATCGCGCCATGTTTGTGGAAACAAACCCTAGCCCTGTAAAAACAGCGCTGGCCATGATGGGCAAAATGGAAGAAGAATTCCGCTTGCCCATGGTATCCATGACCGAAGGCAATAAAGAATATTTGCGCGCTGTGCTCAAGAAAGCGCAATTGATTTAAAATACAGACAGATAATCTGATAATACTTACAAAAAGCCCTCAGCGTAACGCTCAGGGCTTTTTTGTGCTATAAAATATTTTTATCTTGATTTAGCGAATAAAATTTCATCTTTGGAAATCACTTGTTACCTCCCTCCAGAGGGAGGCTTATGAGCTCGTGGCATTATGATTGCTAAGCATAATAATGTACATTTCATGACACTAGCTTTAGCTGTATATGTAATTTAAATACCTCGCTTCAAACGGAGGCTTATGAGCTCGTTGCATTATTATGCTCACACAAGTGTATGTATTTCATTACGCGAGCTTTTGCTTTATACGAGATTAAACGCTTCACTTCAAAGGAAAGCTTACAGTCTAATGGTATTGTTATGCTAAATACAAAAGCTATTTTCATGGCACTAGCTTTTGCAGCATGCGTGATCTAAATGCCTCCCTCTGGAGGGAGGTGCCGAGCTTGGCAGGCGTAGGGAGGTGAATCTCCTTAATGTGTATAGCCCCTATCCTTTAATGCTAGCTAGCCCCTTACCCAAAATATAAGTTATCTGTCCGCTTTCAGCATTGGCTCATTAGCTACTCCACCAAGCACAAAAAAAGAGGCCCTCCGAAGAGAGCCTCTAAGATATTCATTATACGCTTTGATTAGAAGCTGTATACGAAGCTGGTGTTGAGGTTCCAAGTGTCGTAATCGCCTTGGCCACGACCGTCTACGTTCATGTCGAAGTAGATGTAAGCAGCTTCTACAGACAAGGTTAAGTTGTCATAGATTTTGTAGGTGTTGGTTAAGCCAAGCTCAAGAGCCCAGTCTTCAGTGGTAAGGTACATGTGATTAAAACCACTAGCAGCTACAGGAGCCATATCTTTATGGTTGGTACCAGCGAAGTAGTTCACACGGAAAGTGTGCTTGAGGTCTTCCATGAAGGACATATCAGCAACACGTGCGCCAATACCCCAAGTACCTACGATGCTTTCAGCAACTACGCATTCACGTTCGATGTATTTAGCACCGGAGAAAGCAAAGCTAGAGAATTCGTTGGTGCCACCGGTGGTGGAGATGATAGGCATACGCTCAGAACCGTTTCTGGTGTTGTCGTCATCACCAGAGGTGTACCAAGCGTAAAGACCAGGAGTACCCCAATCCATCTTGTATTCAGCAAGTAAGCTTACGAGGAAACCTTCGCGGCTTAAGTATTCTTCACCAAACTCAGCATTACCGTAGTTGAAATCCCAAGCTAAGGAGAAAGGACCACCAAAGCTAACTTCGCCGGTTACGCCAGCATGCCATACGTTACCGTAAGCAAATAAATCGCCGGGGTTGTTGCCAACCATGGCGCCTGCAACTGTGCCAGCAGGAAGTAAGCCGTAACCTGCAGTACCAAATTGGCCTAATTTGCTAGCGTCTTGTGCGCGAGTGTAGTTTTGGCCAACCATGGTGTACATAACCCAAGGAGCAACTTTCACGTTTTCGAAAGTCATGGGAACAACAAGACCGAAAGCATCTACGTTGTCAAGATAGTTGTTTCTATCGCTAGTAATGGTATCGGTAGTTTCATAGTTGTCGTTGAAAGGACGTGCCCAGAAAGCAGTTACGCTTACGTTGTCGTTGAACTTGTTGTTAAGAACAACAGCAGCTACGTCGTGTACGAAAACTTGGGAAGTACCGGTGGTGTAGGAAGGCAAGCCAAGTGCTTGAAGACCCATACGTACTTTAAGTTCGGTATTAGGTACAATCCAGTCAATGTAAGCATGCTTTACTTCTACGATCTTACCGTCGGTACCAAGAGCGCCGCCTTCAGAAGACTTACCCCAAGTGGTGTTACCCATTTCGAAGAATACGGTACCGGAAAGGGACTCAGAAGCAATGGCTTCTACGCCCAAACGGATACGCTGGGTAGCTTCAAAGCTATCAGCACCGTTGAAACCGTATTGACTGTTGTTGGTCTTGCCAAGATCAAAAGACATGATGAATTGACCTTTAGCTTTGAAATCAATGGCAGATGCGCCAGTTACACCAGCAAATACGAGACCTGCGGTCAAGAGTAAAGTAGCTATTCTTTTCATAATAAACCTTCCTTCCTTAATTGCACAGAGTGCGAAAAAAATTGAGTAAAAATTTCCTCTGGATTTTTTTTACTGTATGCACCGAAAATTGGCAAGTAAAAAGTGCAAATTTTTTTACTTTTCTTTACTTTTTCTGCATCATCTAGATTTTGTCTATCAAATCAATACTATGAAAATCTCATTGAAAAGTATGCTTTGTACTTTTTTCCTTTTTAGCAGGGCTTTTTTAAGCTCTTATGACACTATGACTACAATCTCGTAGCTTGTTTGTAAAATTTTTTATACCGTTGCACAGACAACAAGCCACACTTGCACCCTAATCTACCCTATTACAAAGTTTCCCTGCCCTTTATAATACCTTGCCTTAGAATTTTTTTTGCTCTATACTTTACACAGAACAGCCCTCTCGCGCAGTTTTCTTAAACAGTCTCAAAAATTTGAGTGAACACACACTCAAAACAGCCTTCTAAGATACAGAATTTACAGTAGAAAAAAAAATTACTTGCATATGTGTTTTTTTTAACGCAATGTACCCCTTCACAAATAACTGTTATTCTCTTTTGGGAGTGTCCAATGACCCGTAAAGACCGTACCGAAGGTATTTATAATCGTAAGGAAGTGCTTGACGAAAGTGAACGCAAGCAATTTTATCTTATTCAATTAAAAGACCTGCTTTCCTATGCTTATCGTTATTCAGAAGATGTAAAAAAGCGTTTTGACCGTGCCCAATTTAATGTGGACAAGTTCAAAACCCTTTCTGATATTAAGCATATTCCTATCCTTAAAAAGAAAGAGCTTATCTTTTTGCAATCCATGGGACCAAGACTTGGCGGATTGCTCACCAAAGATATTGGCGATTTAAAACGCATCTTCTTATCCCCTGGGCCTATTTTTGATCCAGAAGATAGAGGAGATGATTACTGGGGCTATACCGAGGCCTTTTACGCAGCCGGCTATCGCCCAGGCGATGCGGTGCAGGTGACCTTTAACT
>CAYJND010000018.1:18422-22976 GCA_964371565.1 uncultured Desulfovibrionaceae bacterium | reverse complement strand
GTTAAGATGCTTTCTTCCGCACATTATATAAAAAGACCTCAGTATCAATATGATGCTGAGGCCTTTTGTGTTTTGAAAAGGGGTGGGGTGTGAATCTACCTAATACGCAAAGCTTCTTGAATGATATCTATATCATTTTCAGCAGATTCTACACCAAGCTCAGCGTGCCCTCCATGGCAAAGCAGGCTACCATCTTTAAGCTCTACCAGGCCGGCACTAAGCACTTTACCGTAGGGCAGTTGTTCGCGCATATCGGCGTGATCTACACGGCGCGGAAAAATAAAAGGCACGGGCTGACCAGAGAAATCTTCCATAATTAAGTATTTCATATACACCTCACTCAGTAAGAGATTATTTTTTCTTTCGATTACGTAAATATTGCCGTACGGCTCTATTGTGTTCTTGTAATGTTTTAGAAAAAGCGTGTTCACCGCCATCGGTAATGGCTACAAAGTACAAAAACTTATGCTGCTCTGGAGTTATGGCAGCGCGCATGGCGGCGACACCTGGCGAACATATGGGGCCTGGGGTCAGGCCACCATGTTTGTAGGTATTATAGGGATTGGATGGATCATCTAAATGCTTACGGCGTAAATTGCCCTCAAAGCTGGGGCCAAGTCCATAAATAATGGTAGGATCAGCCTGCAAAAGCATTTTTATGCGTAAACGATTACTATAAACCCCTGCCACACGTGCCCTTTCAGCGCCTATGCCTGTTTCTTTTTCTACAATGGAAGCAAGTATAACAAGTTCACGTAATTTTTCTGTGCTGGGTTTCTTTTTGTCAGGCCAATAAGGCGCCATCTTTGTCCAAAAGGTATCCACAAGGCGTCCGGCAATGGCGCGTGCGGCGGCTTTATCAGGTATGTCTTCCTTCTTCAAAAGATAGGTGTCGGGCATAAGGAAGCCCTCGGCATTTTTAAAGGGAATGCCATAATGGCGTAAAAATTCTGGATCGGTGATAACGGCTTTGAAATCTTCAAAGCGTACAAATCCATGCTCTTCTAAAAGTTTCCCTGTTTGCCACCACGTAAGCCCTTCGCGTAGGGTTATGCGATGCAAAATAGCCTTACCAAGCATAAGTTCTTGTAACAAAACTTCTGGAAGCATATCAGTACGCAACTTAAAGCGCCCTGCTTGTAACTTATGATCTAGTTTTTTATAACGCGCAAGAATTCGAAATTTAAGGCTATCGCTAATAAGACCTTTTTCTTCAAGATTTTTTGCCACTTGCTGAAAAGAAGCTCCGGGGGCTACATCAAACATGACATCTTGCCCGCTACTTTGCATGGGGGTATGTAAAAAAACCTTAGCTTGCCAAAAGATAAAACCTGCACCCGCTATACAAAGTAGCAAAAGAAAGACCACTATGCGTAAAAATATTTTCATACTTTTCTTTGCTCCTTTTGAGAGGGAGTTTCAGCTAAAAAAGATTGCAATATACGCACAGCCGCTTGCTGATCTAGTACGTCTTTATGTTTTCTACCGCGTAATTGACTTTCCCACAAGTCGCTTTGTGCTTCCTCTGAAGAAAGGTATTCTGGCATAAGATAAACATCGAGCTGACAACGTCTTTGCAAACGAGCCACAAAATTACGCACTTGCCTTGTGGTCAAACTTTCACTGCCGTCATCTAAAAGGGGTAAACCCACCACCAAGGCAGTGGGGGCTTCTTCTGCAATACAGGTTAGCAGTTTTTCAAAAAAGGCCGTTTTGGGGCTTTGCGGCGGGCTATGAATAGTACAACGGGGAAAGGCCATATGCCCTCCCCCGTCTGTCACGGCTATACCGGTGCGCACCAAACCATAATCAATGCACAAATATTTCAAAGTAGTATTCCGAATTAAAGACCCATTTTTTCGCGTACAATAGTCATGGTTTCTTCAGCTGCTTGGCAAGCTTTAGCATTACCATTTTCAATAATTTCTTCCACAAGGTCAGGGTTATTATCTAAGAAAATACGTCTTTTCTGTAAAGGCTCAAGAAATGCCTCAAGATTATTTAAGAAGATTTTTTTACAGTCTACGCAACCAAGGCTGGCATTTTGGCAACCTTCACAAATTTCCGCTTGCTGTTCTTTGGTGCCCAAAAGCTCATGGTAGGGGAAAAGATTACATACTTTAGGATTACCAGCATCGGTCTTACGAATACGGGCAGGGTCTGTAAACATCTTTTGTACTTTAGGACGAATATCATCCATGGTATCACGCAAGAAAATACCATTATTATAACTTTTAGACATTTTACGCCCATCAAGGCCAGGACATTTAGCCGCAGGGGTTAATCTTGCTTCTACATCTATAAAAGTTTCGCCATAAAGATGGTTAAAGCGGCGACCAATTTCTCTGGTCATTTCTAAATGCGGCAATTGATCTTGTCCTACGGGTACAAGCTTAGGTCTATACATTAAAATGTCAGCGCTCATAAGTACGGGGTAACATAAAAAACCAGCATTACTTAAATCTTTATGGGTAATTTCTTGTTGCTGCTCTTTATAAGTAGGACAACGCTCAAGCCACGAAACAGGGGTAATCATTGAAAATAGTAATGAAAGCTCCGCATGGGCTTTTACGGCAGATTGATTAAAAATAACGCACTTGTGGGCTTCAATGCCAGCAGCAAGCCAATCTTTGACCATTTCAAAAGAATTTTGCTTTATAGCGCTAGGATTAGCAAAATCACTGGTAAGCGCGTGCCAATCAGCCACAAAGAAAAAGGCTTGGGTTTCTTCTTGAAGCTCTACCCAATTTTTAAGTACACCAAAATAGTGACCAAGGTGTAAAGGGCCTGTGGGGCGCATTCCAGAAACGGTGCGTATACTTTGCGTTGTCATACATTCTCCATCCATCATTTATTTTAAACCAAAAGTTGTGAGCAAAATATCATTGGTAGCCGAAACCAAGGGGCCCAAAATAAAGCCTAAGACTCCGGTAGCCAAGAGTAAAATTAAAATAATAAAGCCATATTTTCCGGCGCTCATATATGACCATGCCATGGGCGGCGGCAAGAAAAATGCCACAACCTTACTGCCGTCTAAAGGCGGTATGGGCAAAAGATTAAGCCAGCAAAGACCTGCATTAATAACAATACCCGTTTGCAGCATAAGAATGAAGAAAATATAGGTGGCACTATCTTGCCACTGTGCAAAGGGAAAAAATTCTATAAGAACTCTTAAAGCTAAGGCAAAAATAAAGGCCAGCGAAAGATTGGTCATGGGGCCAGCTAAGGAGACCAGCATCATATCTTTTTGCGGATCTTTAAAGTAGCGTGGATTCACAGGCACAGGCTTAGCCCAGCCAAAAACAAAAGCCCCAGAAAGACTTGTCATTACAAAAACAAGTAGTCCCATAGGGTCAATATGGGGCAAAGGATTAAGCGTAAGCCTGCCCATAAGCCGCGCCGTAGGGTCACCGCGTTTAGAAGCTACCCAGCCATGGGCTACTTCGTGTAAAATAATGCCCAGCAAAGCAGGAACCGCAGCCACAGCAAAGCGCTTAAATAAAAGTGCAGTATCAGCGTCAAATATCATGCGCTCTCTTAGCATAAGGTTTCTTACATGACAAGGGCTTAGTATCTTAAAAAAAGGCTATGTAAAAAGTCATTGCTTTTATACGCCCATTGACTAATATATGCCAAGCACAAATGCTTTTAGTAACCTTAACCCCTTATAGCTATGACAGAACAAAGCCAAAGAAAATATCCTATACCCATGGTGACGGTGCTTTTACAACCAGAAGAAAAAACTTTTGAAATAAAGCGCCCTAAAACATCACGTCAACTCTTACATGCCCTTGGTCTGCGCGAAGAAACGGCCCTTGTGGCGCGTAATGGGCAATTACTCACCCCCGATGTGCCCATTTACGCAGGCGATTCTTTACTTGTGCGCAAAGTAACCTCATCCGGATAATAAGGTAGTTTTATGGAATATCATATTCGATTTGATAATGACGCTACTATTTTACATCTTTTAGATCAGCGTTATTTGCCCACACGCGAAGACTATTTTGCCTGCACAGATACACAAAGCACCATAGAAGCTTTACAGGTCATGGTGGTGCGCGGCGCTCCTGCCATTGGCGTTACCGCTGCTTATGGCTGTGTACTTGCTTTGCAAGAGGCGCAGCGTTTAGCCCCTAAAGACGCCCCTGAAATGTGGCAAGAAAAACTAAATACCTTGCTGATACAACTGGCTGAAGCACGCCCCACAGCGGTGAACCTTGCCTGGGCTGTGGCACGTATGCGTCACCTTTGGAAGCAAGAATACAGCTTTGAAGAACTCAACAACATCTGGCGCCAAGAAGCGCAACAAATGCACCAAGAAGATATAGCTTGTTGTAAAGCCATAGGCGTACATGGTGCTACATGCATACCTGACGGCGCTACAGTTATGACCCATTGCAATGCTGGTGCTTTAGCCACCGCTGGTTATGGCACTGCCCTTGGCGTTATTCGCGGAGCTCGCGATGCAGGCAAAAAAGTTCGTGTTATTGCCAATGAAACTCGTCCTTTTTTACAAGGTGCGCGCCTAACAGCCTATGAACTGACTCAAGATAA